>JAFSBD010000121.1 GCA_017442025.1 Clostridia bacterium | reverse complement strand
ATCATAGAGCCAGATCTCGGTGGAAAGCCCCGCCTCGGTGAGCTTTTTGCGCAGAGCGGCCACGAATTTGGCCTCAGTATCCGGCTGCCAGGTACAGGCGGGCATCTGCCCCCTTTGATCGGTTTGGGGCTCGTTTTGCGGAGTGAGCGCCGCGATGGGGATACCCTCCGCCTGATAGGCCTCAACAAATTTCACGATATAGGCCGCGTAATCCTCCACGTATTCCGGCCGCATACAGCCGCCGCAGATACTGCCGCCGGTTTTGGCCCAAGCGGGTGGGCTCCAGGGGGAGGCCAACAGCTTCAGCTCGGGATTGACGGCCAAAATCTCGCGGAGCATGGGGATGATATACTCCTTGTCCCGCTCAATGGAGAAGGAATTGGGGCCTTCATCGGCATAGGTATAAAGCTCGGCCGAATAATCGCTGGAGCCGATGGAGATGCGCCCGACCTGCAGATTCAGCCCCTCCTTGCCGTAGATCGCTTGTAGAAATGCACGGCGGTCGGCGGGCTCCATTTGGTTGAGGTTATAGCAGGAACTGCCGGTGATGGCAACGCCAAACCCCCAAAAGCCTTGGGCTTCGCCTGCGGGAAGCAGGGTGCGCACCCCGCCTGCATACACGGCAGGCTTGACCTCGGCAGAGATAAATTTTCCGTATTGAGTGGTGTTATATTGGGTAACCTTCAAGTTGATCCCCTCCTTTTCTACTATTATACGGGGGAGCTTTGCAGGTTTCAATGGATATTTCGTTTTTTTGTTTGTAAATAAGAGATCTATTTGCTATAATGTAAGCAAAGGAGTGGTAATTATGGCAAGAAGCGCCCATCAGCAGGAAAAACTGCTGTGGCTGCAGCGGATCTTTCTGCAGGAAACCGACGAAGCCCATCCCCTGACCATGCAACAGCTCATTGCGCGGCTGGAACAGCAGGGCATCTCCGCCGAGCGGAAAAGCCTTTATCTGAACATTGAGACCCTTAACCAATGCGGCATGGAGATCATTGCCGAGCGGCGGGGCAGCCAAACGGTGTATTATTCCGCGGGCGGCGATTTTGAGGCGGCCGAGCTGCGGCTGTTGGCCGATGCGGTGGCATCCTCCCGCTTCATTACCGCAAAAAAATCGGGGGAGCTTCTGAAAAAACTGGAAGGCCTTACCAGCCGTCATTATGCGGCAGGTCTCCGTCGGCAGGTGCACGTTCCCAGCCGAATCAAAAACATGAACGAGACCATCTTTTATTTGGTGGACGAGCTCAACCGCGCCATCGCCAAAAACGTCTCCATCGAGTTTTGCTACTACGATTGGGTGGCGGAAGGGCAAACGCTGCGGCGCGTCGCCCGCCACGAGGGGCAACGGTACGAGGTCTCCCCTTGGCAGCTGCTTTGGGAGGATGAATTTTATTACCTCATCGCCTTCGATCACCGTTCCCGCTCCATCCGCCACTATCGGGTGGATCGCATGGGCGACATCTCCCCCACCGATCGGCACCGGCAAGGGGACGAGGAGTT
>JAFSBD010000120.1 GCA_017442025.1 Clostridia bacterium | reverse complement strand
TTTATTTTTTTTGAACAAATTTGACGGGGTTATAAATTAACCACCTAATATTATAACATAATTACAGCGATTGTCAACGCAGAAAAACCAAAAAATCGCCTGCAAAACGGCGAATGACCAACGGTTTCGTTGGTCATTTACCACAAATTCAGCTGTTGATATTCTTCATCAGGCGGATCACGTCCAAAATGTCGATCTCACCGTCGCCGTTGAGGTCACCGTCCATCAGAGAGATCTCGATCCCTGCGTGCAGATTGCAATAGCGCATCATGTAGATGACATCGGAGGACGAAACAGAGCCGTCGCCGTTGACATCACCGATCGCATCTGCCACGATCTGACCCTTCAGAACGGGATACTTCTCCATTGCCCAGACGGTCTCGAAATCGAAGCCCGCAAAGCTTGCGGTATTCTTATAAGCCTCTGCAACGACCGCGCCGGTCGTTGCGGCGGAGGTGCCGACCTGGGAGGCGGCGGCGGTGCTCAAATAGTAGCTGTTTTCGATGGTCACAAGGTTATTGCCGGAGATACCGCCCACATAGCTTTCGCCCTCGGCGGCGGTGACGGCACCGACGTTATGGCAAGAGGAGATGGTGCCATTGCCGGCAAAGCCGTTCTTACCTGCAATACCGCCTGCACGAACCACCGTATCCGCCGCATTGGCAGTTCCTGCAACGCTTCTTGCGGTGTAGCAATTCTCAACGGTGCCCTTATTCCAGCCTGCAATACCGCCCGCGACCGCCTCGGAGATACCGACCGCCTCCACATTGGCAATACATGCACACTTGGAAACGGTACCTCTGTTCTCACCGACGATACCGCCCACATAGGCGGTCAGCTTTTCGCTGGAGCCGCAGACCGAGCCGAGAACCGTGCAATTTTCGACGGTACCGTTATTGATCGCGGCGATACCGCCCGCATAGGTATAGGCAACGGAATAGGGGTCGGTTCCGTCCGCAACCACCGACACATCGGAAAGGGTCAGGTTGCAAACGGTCCCCTCGTTATAAGCGATCAGGCCGCCCAGCGCCGTATCGGTGCTCTCAACCGCCACCGAAAGATCGTAGACAACAAAGCCTGCACCGTCCAAAACGCCCTCAAAAGGAGCGTCCTCCGAGCCGATCGGTGCAAAATCACCGGTCAGGGTAATGTTTTTAACCAAGATGTACTTACCGGAAAGATTCTCCGCGATCGCTTCCAGATCTGCTTGGGTGGAGATCGCTGTATAACCGGTAGGAACGGTTACCGCAAATGCGGGGATCGCAACCAGCATCATTGCAACGATCATCAACAAAGAAATTACCTTTTTCATAGCCTCTTATTCTCCTTTATACTTGGGCAATGCCAAATTTTCATATTGAGCCAGAAATTCATACAGCCGATCGGCGATCATCACCGCGCCGCCTGCAGAATTACTTTCGATATTGATGGGAACGACGGGATCGTGCAGCGACATCCGCACCAGGAACCAACCGTCGCCCTCCGCTTTGCCGAAGTTGACCCGAACCCCCTCGAAATTGGGGGTCTCAAGCGCCCAGCCCTGCGCCTTGCAATAGGCCTCCAGCTCTTCCAGCACCCGCGCGCCGTATACCTTGAAATGCTCCACGGTAATATCCGCCCGCAGCTCCAGCGCTTCGACCGGCTCTTCCAGCCCCTCGATGAGGGAGAGGAGGGCCTTGCCCTGCTTTTTCAGCAGCGCCAGCTCGGCCAGCATCCGCGCCGCCAGATAGGAGCCGTCGTCTAAATAGCGATTTTCCTTCAGCGCACCGTGGCCGCTGGTTTCCATCGCCAGCGGAGCGCAAACACCGGTGCTCTCCAGCCGAACGGCCTCATAAATGACCTTTTTATAGCCGCGCATAAAACGGTGATGCACACCGCCGCGCCCCTCGATAAACTTCTTCAGCCCTTGGGAGGTGACCGAATCGGTAACGATGGTACAGCCGGGATGCTCCCGCAGCATG
>JAFSBD010000119.1 GCA_017442025.1 Clostridia bacterium | reverse complement strand
ATCGCGGTAATGGCGGCAATAATTGATGACCGAGCGCAAGGGCGCAAGGCCGACACCGCCGGCGATAAACAGCATATTCTTGCCCGCAAAAACATCATCGACCGGGAACGGATTGCCATAGGGGCCGCGGATGGTGATCTGCTGGCCGACCTCGGCCTGATGCAGCCAATCGGTAACGCAGCCGCACTTTTTAATGGAAAATTCCATATATTCCTCGTTGGTCGGCGAGGAGGTGATGGAAAACAGTGCCTCTCCCACGCCCGGAACCGAAAGCATGGCGCACTGGCCGGGGCGGTGGTCGAACGCCTTCTTTCCGTCGGTTGTAACAACGCGGAAGGTTTTAATATCGGGGGTATCGATCCGAACATCGGTGATGACGCCGATCTTGGGGATCAATGTTTCGGGATGATTATTCACTTGCCTTCCCTCCGATCTCTTTCATAACTTTAACAATATTCATCGAAATGGGGCAGCGCGCCAAGCAACGGCCGCAACCCACGCAGCTGAACAGCCCGTTATTGTTCTCGGGATAATAGACCAGCTTATGCATAAACCGCTGGCGGAACCGCTCCTTTTGGGTCAGGCGGTTATTGCCATGGGCCATGCGGGTAAATTCGGAATACATGCAGGAATCCCAGCACCGATAGCGGATGACGCCCTTGCCGGTATTGAAATCCTTAATATCATAGCATTGGCAGGTGGGGCAGACAAAGGTGCAGGTGCCGCAACCCAGGCAGGTGGAAGAAAGCTCTTCCCAGGCGGGATGGTCGAAAAGTTCTTTGGTCTTTCCGCCGCCGAAACCCTCGAGGCTCAAGCCCGCCAAGGGCAGTTTCTTCATGATGGATGCGATCTTTTCCTTTTGCGCTTCAACCTGCTCTTCCCCGCACGCTTCGGTCAGACCTTCGATGGTCTTCAAAAGCGCCTCACCCTTGGGGGTGTTGGCTTGCCAGAAAAGCTCTGTTTCGGTCTTCCAGGTGGTAACATCACCGGCAGGTGCCGCCGCATCGATCCCGAAGGTACCGCAGAAGCAGGTTTCGGAGGGTCTGGTGCAGGCGGTGGAGATGATGATCCCATGCTCCCGGCGGGAGGCATAGAAGCTATCCATCGGCTCGGTGAGAAAAACATTGTCCAGAATATCAAAGCTCTTGACATCGCAGGCGCGGACACCGAAGACAACAAAATCTTCCTGTTCCTCCCGCACATCCTTGATCTCGATATTCTTGCCCTCCATTTTAAACTTCATCAGATCCTCGGTCTGAGGAAAGAAAAAGTCCTTAGGGCTCCGAACGGTATTGAGGGCATTGCTCCACTGCATCCCCTCTTGCCATTTGGTATAGGCGGCCTTTCCGTCGCTGCCGTCGACCGGCAGATATAACGCCGCTTTTTCTGCGATTGCCGCAAAAATTGCAGGCAATCGATCCAGAGAACATTTACGCATCGGAATCCCTCCTATCAAAAACCTCGCCGGGTTCCAGATCTTCCAAGGTATAGTCCACCAAGGGTGCTCTGGAGCCTACCTCTGCACCGGCCTGGTATTCGCCGTAGCATTCGTTCATCTCTTTGATAAACTTGCGGTTGAGCAGATGGAGGGGGATATTCTGAGGGCAGACACGGGAACATTCGCCGCAATCGGTGCAACGACCGGCAACATGGAATGCCCGAATGATATGAAACATCTTTTCCTCAAAGCTATTGGCGGGGGATTTATTTTCCACCCCCGATTCGGGGTTATTGAAAACGCACTTTTCGCAGGTGCAGGCAGGGCAAGCATCGCGGCAGGCGTTGCAACGAATGCAGCGGGAAAGCTCATTTTGCCAGAAGGCGAACCGCTCATCGGGGGTCATCGCCTCCAGATGCTCCACCTCATCAAAGCGGGCGGAATCCAGAACCTCCCCTTCCTCCCCCATCAGCTCATCATAGGCAACGTGCTTTTTGCTCTTGCAGTTGATGCACCGCTCGGCCAAAACCGAAGCGGAATCCACCATGATGGGGGCATCCTCATAGATGGTCTGCACCGAAAGCTGCTCCCCGCAATCAATGGCAGAGATCCCTTCGCCGCAGACGGCCTTGACCTTTTCGATATCCACCATGCCTTCGCAGGGAATGCCGATGGCATAGACCTTTTCCCGATCGAAGCGATGCTCGGTCAGGAGCTGATTGAAACTATAGGTATCGCAGGGCTTCAGAAAGACCAGCATCTTCCCCTCGCACTTGCGGGTTTTGCCGACCAAGTATTTGGAGAAATTCGCGCCGCAGAAATCATTCCAGACGAAATTTTCTTTCAGATCCTCTGCATCTTTGAAAAGATGGGGGGTGATAT
>JAFSBD010000118.1 GCA_017442025.1 Clostridia bacterium | reverse complement strand
TGAATACCGATACTGCAGACATCGTGTTTGCACTTTCGGATAATGGAACATGCAAGGTGGAGTGCCATGAGGAAGAAAAAGCAAAGCATTCCGTCAAAGTTGAAGAAGGCGTTCTAAATATTAAATTGATTGATGAAAGAGTCGGATATTTCGGGATAAACATCGGCTCCCCCAAGATAACGGTTTATCTTCCTGAAACGGAGTATACATCCCTTTTTATTGATGAAAGTACCGGAGATATCGTAATACCGAAAGAATTTCGTTTCAATCATGTTGACCTCTCATTAAGTACAGGTTTTGTTCATTTTAATGCATCCGCTTCTGAGAGGATCAAAATCAAAGTAAGCACCGGGGATATCCGGATGGAGAATCTCTCTGCAGGCGCATTAGACCTTTCCGTTTCCACCGGCAAGACCCATTTGACCGATCTTACCTGCAATAAGCTTACATCAAGAGGGGATACCGGCGATATATACATGGAAAATGTTATTGCCACTGAAACGCTTTCGATCAGGAGAAGCACCGGGGACATAAAGTTTGATCAATGCGATGCGGCGGAGATTTTCGCAGAAACCGATACCGGGGATGTACGTGGCAATTTACTTTCGAATAAGGTGTTTATGATCGAAACCGACACCGGCAACGTGGATGTCCCAAAAACGGTTGATGGCGGAAAATGTGAAATCACAACCGATACGGGAGATATCAAAATAAAGATCCTTTCTTAACCAAAACGGCAGGGAGAGTTTTCTCCCTGCCGTTTTGCTTATTTATGCTCTTTTTTCAGCCGTTCTTTGGCTTCTTCGATGGTCTCGCCCTCTTTGGTGAGATAGGCGTCAACAAACTTATCCTCGATCTTGGTGTAGCCCTCAACAACGCCCTTTTCAATTTTCTTGTAACCGCCGGTTACTGCATCGGCGATTTTTTCGTTTGCCTGAACAATTTTAGATTTAGCCATATCTGTATATTTTCCTCCTATCAGATTGATTCCGAGCAGCAATACAATGATCCATACTGCTGATACCGTTAAAATATTGAATAATCGAATGTCTGCCGCCTCCATGCCGGGGAAGGAAACGAGCATCGACCGTTGCATGGTGTAGATGGAAACGCAGGCATCGGCCAAGGCGATGTTTCTCAGCGTTTTTACCACCGAGGATGCGGTATGCCGCGCATTTACCATCCCGATGATCGCAATGGTGATTTTGGCAAAGGTATAGGTGGCGATGGTAATCATGATAATCTCATGAAAAGCCGTTCCGCGCTCTTTTAATGCGGAAAGAATATTGACCCCAACAATGCAAAAGGATAAAACGACCAATAAGATCCCGGTGATCCGTTTGGCAAAAGCTTCGGTTTCATAATTGCCGTTTGCTTTTCGCCGTACCTGCAAAACAGAAAATCTTGTTATTGTAAGCACTGTATAATACGCACCCACCGTAATAAACCACCAGGAATGGGCAAAGAATCCCAAAATGCAATTACCAACCGCATAAGCAACGTTGAACAAAAGGCTCATATAGGGATTTTTTAAAAATTGAATTATTTTCATTTGATCCCTTTAATCATCGGAATGAGTGCGATCAGCATAATGATGCCAAGCAAGCCGACGAGTGTACCCCAAATGATCTGATTCCACACAAGGCACATACACATCCCTACGCCCAGAACCAAAGCGGCAACAATCGCATATATGGTGCGGAATACATTTTTTCCATTCATTTTCGGCAGCTTTTTATTTTCCATTTTGCACCAGATGAGTGCTGTGATAATACTGAGCACGATACCGATGGCTCCGAAAATTACCCCTTCTGTAAAGGCATCCCATTCAGGAAGAAGAGCCATACACATACCGAGTGCGAAAAGCACCCCACTCACAGTTCCTAATATCAATGCAACAAA
This sequence comes from Clostridia bacterium, assembly GCA_017442025.1. GTDB lineage: Bacteria > Bacillota > Clostridia > Oscillospirales > QAKW01 > QAKW01. The sequence continues at coordinate 1,234 of JAFSBD010000118.1, read as the reverse complement.
ACTACTCTTTTTCATCGCAATTTCTCCCTTCATTATTCCAACACTTGTTTTTTTATTGCAATCATAGTATAATGATTTTGAAAAGAAAAAACAATCAGCAATTTTCAAACAAGTGTTGGAATATTGGGGGCAACCAATGAATGTAAAGAATAATAAGCGGCGCAGAGAATCTCAGGAGAAAATCGAAAAGGCCTTTATAGAGCTTTTGCAAAATCGCCAGATCAAAGAAATAACCGTTTCGGATATTATAAAAATAACAGGATTAAACCGAAGCACCTTTTATGCCAACTATATGGATATCTTTGATCTTGCGGATAAAACAAGGGTGAAGCTGGAAAATGAATTCAGCAATCTCTTCGCCGACTATGATTATTTCAATGAACGCAGCGGTGCGCTGAAGATGTTTACGCATATTAAGGAAAACCAAATTTTTTATAATACCTATTTTAAATTATGCTATGATGATAAGCATCTCATTTCTGTTTATGATCCCAAGCGGGCAGAGCAGGAGCATATTGATGGCAATATTAAATACCATATTGAATTTTTTCGCAACGGCTTGAATGCTATCATCAAGCTTTGGCTTGCGGGCGGATGCCAAGAATCGCCGGAGGAGATGGCTCAGGTGTTGCAGCAGGAGTATCGCGGAAGATGAGGACGCTTTCTTGACAAATAGAGGGCTTCTTGGTATCATAAAACCATTGATCGAAAAAGAGGAATGATTTCTATGAAAAACAATATCATGCTTTTGGCATTTTACAACAAAAAGGCCCTGGGCGTCCGTTACCTGGAAACCGCGCTGAAGGCGGGCGGGTATGGGGTGCGCGCGGTCTTTTATAAGGATTTCAACAGCGTTCGCCCCACCAAGACCACCCCCAAGGAGCTGGCCTTGCTGAAAGAGGATATTTTGAAGCAAAAGCCTCTGTTTGTCGGGCTTTCGGTGATGAGCTCCATGTATTTGGAAACGGTGGACAGTATTATTGAAATGATCAAGGCGGATTTGGATGTTCCCGTTGTTTGCGGCGGTGCTTTTGCCACCATGTTCCCCGAATATTTCCTGAAGCGTGGGGTGGATTATGTTATCCGCAGCGACGGTGAGATCGCCATGCGCCGCCTGGCCGATGCCCTGCGGGATGGGAAAGATCCTTCGCAAATCCCGTCCCTTTGCTTTATGCGGGAGGGGGAGGCGGTCATCAACGAGATTGCCGACCTGACCAATGAGATCGATGCCTAC
>JAFSBD010000117.1 GCA_017442025.1 Clostridia bacterium | reverse complement strand
TCGCATCAACGACGCGGCGATTCGTGCGTTGATCGAAGGATATACCAGAGAATCGGGTGTGCGCGAGCTGGAACGTATGATCGGAAAGATCATGCGCAAGGCGGCGTTGCAGATTGTAGAGGGTCAAAAAAACAGCCTTACCGTTGGTGCGGGGCAGTTGGAGCAACTGCTGGGTGCCAAAAAGTATAAGGACGAAGTGCTTTATGATCCCTCTTGCCATGGGATCGTTAACGGCTTGGCCTGGACAGCGGTGGGCGGCGAGATGCTGACCGTTGAGGTATCGGTTTTGGAAGGAAGCGGCAAGCTGGAACTGACCGGAAGCCTCGGGGATGTGATGAAGGAAAGTGCCCGAACAGCGGTTTCCTATCTGCGGAGCGTGGCTGACCGCATGAACGTAAGTTATGATTTTTATAAGAATAAGGACTTGCATATTCATTTCCCAGAAGGGGCTGTTCCCAAGGACGGTCCCAGCGCCGGTATTACCATCGCCACCGCAGTCTGCTCGGCGTTGACCGGCATTCCTGCGGATAATAAAATTGCCATGACCGGGGAGATCACCCTCACAGGGCGGGTTCTTCCCATCGGCGGGTTGCGGGAAAAATCCATGGCCGCCTATAAGCATGGGATCAAGACCGTCTATATCCCTAAGGAAAATCTGCCGGATCTGGAAAAGATCGATCCTGCCGTTCGCAAGGCGGTGCGGTTTGTTGCGGTTTCCCATGCCGATGAGGTGCTCAAGGATGTTTTGGGAATCCATGATAAGAAACGCAAGACGTTTGTTTGCCCGCCGCAGAAATCCGGCAAGAAAGAGGTTGGAAACGAAGCATGGGTTTAAATCTTCAATTAGTGCAACTGAAAATTTCGGCGGTGCGCCCGAATCAGTTTCAAAAAGGTCTGCCGGAGATTCTGTTTTGCGGGCGGTCGAATGTGGGTAAAAGCTCGATGATCAATTGCCTGCTGGGGCGCAAATCCCTGGCGCGGACATCGGAAAAGCCGGGCAAAACCGCCACCATCAACTATTATGAGATTGATAAAAAGCTTTATCTTGTCGATCTTCCGGGCTATGGTTATGCGCGGGTTTCCCAGGCCGAAAAGGATAAATGGGCTCGTTTCATGCAAGCTTATTTTAACTTTGAAAGTGATAAAAAATTGGCAGTATCCTTGGTGGATCTGCGCCATAAACCCTCTGAAGCCGATCTGGAAATGGCGGCTTTCTTAGAGGAGGTAGGCATTCCTTATTGGGTGGTGGCTACCAAGGCTGATAAACTATCCAAGACCGCTGTTGCGGAAAATTTAAAAATGTTGGAAGAGATCTATGCCGATTATTATCCCCAAAAGATTCTGGCTTTTTCATCGAAAACCAGACTTGGCAGGGAAGAGTTGGTGGAAAAAATGGCATCGATTGCCGAAGGAGAATAAATGGATCAAACGCAATTGGATCAAATTCGGGAATATATTATCGAATTATTATATTTGTTACCTGCGATAGCAATATCCCTCAGTGTGCATGAATTTTGCCATGCCTACGTTGCTACCCGCTTGGGTGATCCCACTCCAAAGGAGGATGGGCGGCTTTCCCTCAACCCTTTGCATCATATCGATATTGTTGGCTTTATTGTTATGATCCTTGTGCATTTTGGATGGGCCAAGCCGGTGCGGGTAAATCCGATGTTTTTTGAAAATCCTCGCAAAGGAATGATGTATACAGCGATTGCAGGCCCTATCGCAAACTTTGCTCTTGGTATTATTTCTTCGCTTTTATATTTTTTTGCATTTGCATTTAATTTGCCGTTTTTCATTGTTGGGTTCTTTTTTTATATGACGATCCTCAACATCGGTCTTGCGGTATTTAATTTAATCCCTATTGCTCCATTGGATGGTTCGCGTGTAATGAGTTATTTCTTCCCTCGTTATGCATCCTTTATGGCACAGTATGGAAGCATAATAAATATTGTTTTTATTGCGCTTTTGATTTTGCCCGATTATTTGAATATTCCCGATATTTTCGGGATCATTATCGGAGGCGCGCAAAGTCTTGGACTTAGTATTCTTACCGGTATTTGGTCGTTGATCTTTGGATTTTTAATCTGATTTTGAAGGAGTAGGCATGGAACAGCTGAAGTTTTCATTAGAGGTCTTTGACGGGCCGCTGGAATTGCTCTTGCATCTGATTTCAAAGAATAAGGTATCAATCTATGATATCCCCATTTCCTTGATCTTAGAGCAATATATGGACTATATCGAAGATCTCAAAAAGATGGATCTGGAGGTTTCCAGCGAGTTTATTGAGATGGCGGCGCATCTCATGCTGATCAAATCCCGCATGCTTTTGCCTAAGGCAGAAACTGAGGAGGAAGATCCGCGGATGAGCCTGGCCGAGGCGTTGGCAGAGTATAAACGCTATAAGGCGATCCTCAATAAACTGCGGGATGATCAAAAGAATGCGGGCATCACCTATGTGCGCCGCACCGAGCATCTGGAATTTGATAAAACCCATAAACTGACCTATGAAACCGATGTTTTGACCGATGCTTATCGAAATGTTTTGCGTAGAAGCAATCGCGCACTGCCGCCGCCTTTGAAGAGTTTTGCAGGAATTGTTGGCCATCATGTGGCAAGCGTTCCGGCGCGGATCATTGGAGTGTTGCGCACCTTGAAGCGTAAAATGACCTGCAGTTTTCGCAGCTTGTTTAAAGGCGCGCGGAGCCGCTCGGAAATTGTTGCAACTTTTTTAGCGGTATTGGAACTTTCCAAATCCGAGCATGTGGTAATGGAAGAGAAGGGCGACGATCTTTATCTCACTTTTAAGAAGGAGAAATAAAATGGAATTGAATTATATGAGCGGTGCGGTGGAATCGATCTTATTTGCCAGCGGTGAACCCATCGAGCGGCGCAAGTTGGCAGAGGTTTTGGAGATCGAGGGCGAGCGCCTGGATATGATCATTGATGAACTGCGGGAAAGTTATCGCGCAGAAAATCGCGGTTTTGATATTTTGACTTTGGATAATAGCTATCAAATGTGCTCTTCCCGCTATTACGGTGAGATTACCAAAAAAGCCTTGGATCATCGGCGTAATACGCCTCTTTCCAATGCGGCGTTAGAGATCTTATCGATCGTTGCTTATAACCAACCGGTAACCAAGGCGTATGTGGAGCAGATTCGCGGTGGGGGTTGCTTTTACGGTATTA
>JAFSBD010000008.1 GCA_017442025.1 Clostridia bacterium | reverse complement strand
TTTGATGGTTTCGATGACGTAGTTACTGTCGCTGGTCTGGCCGGTACCGATCAGGTCGGTGGGCTCGGCAACGATAAGGTTGGGACCCATCTTGGCAATGGTCTTTACGTCCTCCACCGTATCGGCGCAAACGATGGTGGCAAGGCCCACTTCATCGGCACGCTTGATGGTGGCTTCTACCTCCTCGAGGGTGAGGGGCTTTTCAGCATGGTTGAGCATAACGCCCACCGCACCGGCCGCCTTGACTGCCTCGGGCAGAACAGAGCCCAAACCGCGGCCAACAGGCAGAGAATCCATATGCTGGGCAAAGACCAGGATCCGCTCGGTATTCTGGGCCAGCAGGGGAATATCGGTATATTGGGGGGTAACGATGATATCCACATCGTATTTGATCGCAACCTTATCGATCGCCTTGGCAAGTTTCAACATATCTTCACCGTAGAGATATGCCTTGGGGCCTACCTCAAAGAACGGAGGCTTGATATTAAAGTTCTTAAGCATCGTAAAATTCTCCTTTTCGTAGATATCCGCTTATGATTATATAGTTAATCTCAATATTTGTCAATTAAAAATGATACTTATTTTGGTGAATTGTATCCATTGACAAAGAAAGGGGATTGGTTTATCATAAGTCTGTGCAAAATTAAGAATAGGAAAGGTGAAAGAAAATGAAGTACATGTTGGATAGCGGCAATCTGGCCGATGTGAAGCATTGCAATGAGTTTTATCCTTTGGCGGGTGTTACCACCAACCCCACCCTCGTTGCCAAAGAGAAGATGGAATTTTGGGAGTTGGTGAAGGAGATCCGCAACATTATCGGGCCGGATAAGATGCTCCATGTGCAGACCGTTCAGACCGAAGCGGAAAAGATCGTAGAGGAAGCCAAGCTGCTGAAATATCAGGTGGGCGGCAACTTCTTTGTTAAGATCCCCATCAGCGAGGAAGGCCTTAAGGCGGTTATGATGCTGAAGGAAGAGGATATCGGCGTTACCGTTACCGCCATCTTCACTCCCGCCCAGGCGTTGCTTGCCGCAACCGCCGGTGCAGATTTTGTCGCTCCTTATGTCAATCGATTCGATAACGTGGTTGGCGATGGTGCCCGCGTTGTGGAAGAGATCGTTCAGGAATTTGATCGCTACGGCATGAACTGCCAGGTTCTGGCGGCCAGCTTCAAAAACGTGGAACAGATCCATAAATGCGCCCTGAGCGGTTGCCATGCGGTTACCATCTCGGCCGACCTCTTTAAGAATACCCTCTCCCATCCCATGACCGATGTTGCGGTTGCGGGCTTTGAAAAGGATTGGGATTCCCTCTACGGCGATCAGACCATTCTGGATTTCGAAATCAAATAATGCAATAAAAAAGAGCCTTGCGGCTCTTTTTTTATTGCAATAATTCAAATTGATCTTTGCGGCTTTTGAGAATGCCCTCTTTGCGCAGTTTGCCGATCTCGGTGGATAGGCCGCTGCGGTCCACCTCCAGATAGTCCGCCAGTTCCTGGCGGTCAAAGGGGATGGTGAAGCGGGGGCTGCCGGCCTGTTTGGCCTGAAGATCCAGATAGGTGAGCAGTTTATCGCGGGTGGTGCGGCAGGAAAGGATCTCCATCTTTTGATGGAAGGCCAGGGTTTTGGCGGCCAGATCCTTCATCAGATTGAAGATCAACTGCTGGTGAAAGCCGCAGTTATTGGCGCAGGTATGAAGGATATGCCCGCAATCGATCAGCATCGCTTCCCCCGGCTCGTTGGCGATCACCGAGATGGGCACCGCATCGATCTCGGCGCAGGCAAAGGCCTCGGAAAAGAGCTCCGAGGGCCCTACCTCCGAAAGGATGCTGCGGTTTCCATAGTAGTCCAGGCGGATCACCTGGGCTGAGCCTGAGAGGATGATGCCGATATAGCGGGCGGGATTCCCTTCTTTTAAAATGGTATACTTTTTGTCAAAGGGCATGATCTGCGCGCCCAGGCAGGGGAGCATTTTTGCAAGATGGGTTTCATCGATCCCAAAAAAGAGGGGACATTTTTTTAAAATTGCAAAATATTTTTCCATTTTTTCTCCATTTTGTTGAAAATTCAACATACTTTTCGAAATTATTATACTATAATCATTTCAGAAAAGCAAGGAGGCGATGAAAAAATGATCCGAAAAATCATCAAGATCGATCAAGATAAATGCAATGGCTGCGGCGCGTGCGCGGCGGCCTGCCATGAAGGAGCGATTGAAATGGTGAAGGGGGTTGCTACCCTTACCCGTGAGGATTATTGCGATGGGCTGGGCGATTGCCTGCCCGCCTGCCCCACCGGGGCCATCACCTTTGAGGAGCGGGAAGCCCCTGCTTATGATGAGGCGGCGGTGCGGCAAGCGAAGATGCAGAAATTCGGCATCAAGCAGCCCTGCGCGGGCGGCTGCCCCGGCAGTCGGCCAACCGCCATTCGGCGGGAGAGCGGCGGCCAGGCCAAGGCGCAAAACGTCCAAAGCCGGTTGGCCCAATGGCCCTGCCAGATCAAATTGGTGCCGGTGCAGGCTCCTTATTATGAGGATGCCAATCTGCTGATCGCCGCCGATTGCACCGCCTTTGCCTATGGGAACTTCCATCAGGATTTTATCCGCAACCATATCACTCTCATCGGTTGCCCCAAACTGGATGAAGGGGACTATGCAGAAAAGCTGACACAGATCATTGCAAACAATAACATTAAGAGTGTCAAGATTCTGCGGATGGAAGTTCCCTGCTGCGGCGGATTGGAAAACGCGGTGCGGCGGGCGTTGCAGGCCAGCGGCAAGTTTATTCCCTGGCAGGTGGTAACCATCTCCACCGATGGAAAAATTTTGGATTAAAAGCGTTGAAAATACATAGAATCGTGCTATAATAAAAGCATGAATAACAAAAACAGAGGTGTGTTTATGTTTATAACAAAGGATATTCGTTATGTGGGCGTCAACGATCATCAGATCGATCTTTTTGAGGGGCAGTATATCGTTCCCAACGGGATGGCTTATAACTCTTATGTTATCCTGGATGAGAAGATCGCGGTTATGGATACGGTGGATGCCAATTTTACCCATGAATGGCTGGATAACTTGCAGAATGTGCTGGAAGGGCGCAAACCCGATTATCTGATCGTTCAGCATATGGAACCGGATCATTCGGCCAATATTGCCAATTTCATCAAGACCTATCCCGATGCGAAGATCGTTTCTTCTGCCAAGGCCTTTGCCATGATGAAGAATTTCTTCAATAACGATTTTGCAGAGCGGCAGATCATCGTTGGCGAGGGGGATACCCTTTCTTTGGGCAAGCATAACCTGGCCTTTGTTGCGGCGCCGATGGTCCATTGGCCGGAGGTTATCGTTACCTATGATGCCACCGATAAGGTTCTCTTTTCCGCCGATGGGTTCGGTAAGTTCGGCGCATTGGATGTGGAAGAGGATTGGGCCTGCGAGGCGCGGCGGTATTATATCGGGATCGTTGGGAAATACGGTGCCCAGGTGCAAAACCTTCTGAAGAAGGCGGCGGGGCTGGATATCGAGATCATCTGCCCCCTCCACGGGCCTGTTTTGACCGAAAATCTCGGCTATTATCTCAATCTTTATCATACCTGGTCTTCCTATCAGCCGGAGGAAGAGGGGATCATGATCGCCTATACCTCGGTCTATGGCAATACCAAAAAGGCGGTCGTCCAGTTGGCCGAAAAATTAAAGGCCAACGGTTGCCCCAAGGTAGTTGTCAACGACCTGGCCCGCTGCGATATGGCAGAGGCGGTGGAGGATGCCTTCCGCTATAGCAAGCTTGTTTTGGCGACCACCACCTATAATGCGGAGATCTTCCCCTTCATGCGGGAGTTTATTCATCATCTCACCGAGCGGAATTTCAGCAACCGCACCGTTGCCTTTATTGAAAACGGAAGCTGGGCACCCTTGGCCGCCAAGGTGATGAAGGGAATGCTGGAAAAGAGCAAGAACCTCACCTTCGCGGAAAATACCGTTCGCATTCTTTCGGCGCTCAACGAAGAAAGCACCGCCCAGCTGGATGCCTTGGCCAAGGAGCTTTGCAAGGATTATCTTGCCCAGCAGGATGATACCGCCGATAAAAACGATCTCAAGGCCCTCTTTAATATCGGCTACGGCTTGTATGTTGTTACTTCCAACGACGGGAAGAAGGATAACGGCCTGATCGTTAATACCGTTACTCAGGTAACCGATACCCCCAACCGCATTGCGGTAACCATCAATAAGGCCAACTATTCCCATCATATCATCAAGCAGAGCGGCAAGATGAATATCAACTGCCTCACAGTAGATGCCCCCTTCAAGGTTTTTGAGCAGTTCGGGTTTGTGAGCGGGCGGAATGTGGATAAGTTTGCCGATTGCGAGCCGTTGCGCTCCGATAACGGGCTGATCTTCCTGCCCCGCTATATCAACGCCATGATGAGCCTGAAGGTGGAGCAATATGTGGATCTGGATACCCATGGGATGTTTATCTGCTCGGTAACCGAGGCGCGGGTCCTTTCGGATAAGGAAACCATGACCTACACATACTATCAAAAGAATGTCAAGCCCAAGCCCCAGACCGAAGGGAAGAAGGGGTATGTCTGCCGGATCTGCGGTTATGTTTATGAAGGGCATCCTCTGCCGGAGGATTTTATCTGCCCCTTATGTAAGCACGGCGCGGCCGATTTTGAAGAAATAAAATAAATTTTTGGAGGATAAATCAAATGGACAACAGATTTTTTATTTGCGAGCATTGCGGCAATATCGTTGGGATGATCCATGATGCGGGCGTTCCCATGATGTGTTGCGGCCAGAAGATGACCAAGCTGGAGCCCGGCACCAAAGAGGCGGCGGTGGAGAAGCATATCCCCGTTGTTGAATTTGACGGCAAGATCGTCAAGGCGGTGGTGGGCGAGGTTACCCATCCCATGACCGAAGAGCATAGCATTACCTGGGTCTATCTGCAGACCGATCGCGGCGGGCAACGGAAGGCTTTGAAGCCCGGCGACGAGCCC
>JAFSBD010000116.1 GCA_017442025.1 Clostridia bacterium | reverse complement strand
TGCGTTTTATGCCTTGATTGAACAAAAATCCGCTCTTTTTAAAATCTTCGACCTCAAAGCAAGGAGATTTCGAGTAATTTTTGCTCTATCTTTTATGCAGATCGGCTACCGCCGATCAAATAAAAATAAGGGAAAAGTACCGAAAGCGCCTGTTTTGAGGCGGTTTCGGATTGTTCTTGTCACCTTAGAATGGCATGAAGTTTTGGGGGGCAGTCCATTTACCCGAACATGGATCCGATCCCCCAGAGCTTAGCGGATATTCTTTTCTATTTTCTATTATAACAAATAGAATAGTGTTTTTAATAGGAATTTTGGCGAAAACCAAAAAATCCATTATTTGCATAAAAATCCCGTCCAAAAACTGTTAAAAATAACCAAAAAATATTGTTAATATAGCCCAAAATTAGCATATTTTCTAAATTGTGAACAGGAAAACCCACCATTACATTGACAAGGAAGGAATTATATCGTAAAATGAATAGAATCTTGAATCGGCAAAGGAATTTGATGATGGTAGTATTCAACAGCAGAGAAGCTGAATATAAGCGCCCCTTCGGCGCGGTGCGGGCGGGGGAACCGCTCTTTTTGCGCATGGTGCTGGAGGAGCAGAACTGCCGCTTGGTGCGGGTATTTTTCCGCTATGAGGATGGCGTTGAGGTGCAGGGCGAACTGTTGCCCACCGCCGTCCCCGGCGAATATTGCGGGGAACTGCGGCTGGAAAAGGAAGGTCTTTGCTTTTACCGCTTTGAGGCGGTGCGCCCCGATGGAAGCCCCATCTATATCGGTACGACCGACGGTATTCATGCCATGGTGGGGGAATGGCTCCCCGAGTGGCGGCAGACCGTTTATTCCGCCGATTTTGATACCCCCGCGGATCTGGCGGGAGGCATTTGGTATCAGATCTTTCCCGATCGGTTCTGCAAGGGGGCGTTGCCCTACCAACGCCCCGCAAAGGGGACCCGCATCTACCATGGAAATTGGGCGGAGCGGCCCTATTTTGTTCAGGATCGGCCCGACTTTAAGGGCAACGACTTTTTCGGCGGAAATCTGCCGGGCATTATGGAAAAACTGCCCTATCTCAAGGAACTGGGGATAGATCTCATCTACCTCAATCCCATCTTTGAGAGCGGAGAAAACCATCGCTACAGTACCGCCGATTATGAGCAGATCGATCCCCTTTTGGGAGATGACGCGGATTTTGAAGCGCTTTGCCAAGCGGCAAAGGAGCAGGGGATCCGCATTGTTTTAGACGGTGTCTTTTCCCATACCGGGGCGAACAGCCGTTATTTCAATCGGGAAGGGCTGTATGATAGCCTGGGGGCTTATCAGAGCATCCATTCTCCCTATTATCATTGGTATGATTTTAAAGAATATCCCCATAAATATGAGAGCTGGTGGGGGTTTGATTCCCTGCCCTGCGTCAATGAATTGGCGCCCGACTTTATGCGCTATATCAACGGCGAGCAGGGCATTGCCCGCCGCTGGATGGAAAAGGGGGCCTACGGTTGGCGGCTGGATGTGGCGGATGAGCTGCCCGATGGCTTTTTAGAGGCTTTCCGCAAGCGGGTGAAGGAGACCAATCCCGAGAGTATTATCATCGGCGAGGTCTGGGAAAACGCGGTGGAAAAGGTCAGCTACGGCGCCCGCCGCAAATTCCTGCTGGGCCATCAATGCGATACGGTGATGAACTACCCTTGGCTGGAAGCGATCGTTTCGTTGCTCAAAAGCGGCAATACCTCTGCTTTCGCCGCGGCGGTGCTGGATCTGATGGAATGCTATCCCCAGCCTGCTCTGCGCTGCCTGATGAATATTCTTTCCACCCACGATACCGCCCGTATCCTCAATCGGCTGGGCGCGGATTTCATCCCCCCGCGGGCGATGCAGGCGGATAACTATCTATCCCCCGACCAGCGGGAGCGCGGGGTGGCACTTTTGAAAAAGGCGGCGATGCTGCAGTTTACCCTTCCCGGCATCCCCTGCATCTTTTATGGGGATGAGATCGCCATGGAAGGCTATGGCGATCCCTATTGCCGCGGGACCTATCCCTGGGGCGGGGGCGATCGCGAACTGCTGGAATATTATAAACAGCTTGGAGCCATCCGCAAGGAATACCGCGCGGCTTTTGCAGGGGATTGCACCGTCTGCGGCAGCGGCGGCAGGCTGATCATCGAGCGGGGCGGATACATCCGCCTGGCGATGAATTTCCGCTCCAAGCCCATGCCGGTGGAAGGGACGCTTTTGCTGGGCGAGGGCTATGCCGATGGATTCTTGCAACCCGGCGGCTATGCATGGTTAAAAATCGAATAAATAAAGGCTGTAAAAAACCATCGTTTTTTACAGCCTTTTTAAATTATAGCATTGCGATCAGATTTTTCAGCATGGGCTCGAATTTCACGCCGTACCAATGGTCGGGATCGCCTTGGGTATGCTCGATGCAGAGCAGGGTGTAGTCCGCGGCGATCTTGGCGCTCTCTTCGGCGGTCTTGCCGTTCATCAGCGCCCCAACAAAGGCGGAGGCGTAAACATCGCCGGTGCCGTGGCTCCCTTTGGCGATCTTTTTATGGCAATAATAGGTCTGCGCACCCTCTTGATAAACAACCACGCCGGTTTTATCGGCTTCATAGGAAACGCCGGTCAAAACAATCGTTTTGGCACCCAAAGCGGCGGTCTTTTCCAAAAGGGCGGTGATATATTGCTCGTCGTAGGTTTCCTGATAGTCCATCCCCGTCATAAAGCAGGCCTCGGTGATGTTGGGCAGAAGAATATCCGCATCGGCGCAAAGGGTGGCCATGGCGGCGGCATATTCCCCATCGAAGGCGGGGTAGAGCTTACCGTTATCTCCCATGGCGGGGTCTACGATGATGGTGCCCCCTTTCGCCTTGAGGGTGGCAAAAATGTTCTTCACATAGTCGATCTGGGTAAGACTGCCCAGATAGCCGGTATAGATGGCATCGAAGGAAATGCCCTCCTTTTTCCAATGGGCGGCAATGGCGGGGATATCCTCGGTGAGATCCCGAACGGTGAAATCGGTAAAACCCGCGGTATGGGTAGAAAGCACCGCTGAGGGGAGA
>JAFSBD010000115.1 GCA_017442025.1 Clostridia bacterium | reverse complement strand
GATGCGGGTGTTTTGCTTAGAAGAGATTTTTCTTTACATAAAAGGAAAAAGGACATTCTTAATAAAGTTAGAAAGAAAACATGAATGGCTTTCGGTATTTAAAGTAAAAGAAAGCGCTCATCCGCTGTCTTTTAAATTTTATTTCTCCCTCGACTTATAAATTCTCCTTATACCACTCGATCGCTTCTTTGAGGCCTGTGGCAAAATCATATTGTGGATCATACCCTAGCAAGTGCTTTGCTTTTGAAACATCTGCATTACTGTGCTTTATATCACCCTTGCGGTCGGGCCCAAAATCGGGTTCAATATCTTTCTCAAGTGCTTTTGTTAAGGCATAATAAATATCGATGAGGTATTCTCTGCCACCGTAAGCTACATTAAATGCTTCGCCTGCCGCCTCATCCGGAGCGAGACAGGCCTTTAAATTTGCTTCAATTACGTTTTCAATATAAGTAAAATCGCGGCTTTGCTTGCCATCGCCGTTAATGGTCGGTTGCTCATTATTTAAAAGTTGCTTAATAAACTTCGGAATTACCGCGGCATATGCACCATTTGGGTCTTGCCGGCGGCCAAAAACATTGAAATAGCGAAGGCCTATTGTTTTTAGCCCATAGTGCTTTGAATATTGTTTTGCCCATTCTTCATCCGCGCGCTTGGTGAGCGCATAGGGTGAAAGAAGATTACCCTCTCTTCCTTCGGTTTTGGGAAGATTGGGTTCATCGCCATAAACTGAAGAACTGGATGCATAAACAAAGGTTTTAACATTATTTTGACGCGAAGCCTCAAGCATATTGAGCGTACCGGTGATATTATTGGCGCAGTAGAACAGCGGCATTTCAATAGAACGGGGGACACTTCCCCATGCCGCCTGATTCAAAACATAATCCACTCCCTTGCACGCTGCCATACAGGTATCAAAATCTTTGATATCTCCTTTTATGAATTCATAATTGGGGTTTTCAAGAAACATATCTACATTTTGTTGTTTCCCTGTTGAAAGATCATCCAGGCAACGAACTTTATACCCCATTTTAAGGATTGCTTCGCAAAGATTCGATCCGATAAACCCGGCTCCGCCGGTAACTAAAAACAAGGTGTCTTTTGGAAACGAAAGTTCTTTATAAAGCATCTTTTTCTCCTTTATAATCTCCAATAACGATAGCCAAGGTCTTTTAACTCGTCTTTGTTAAGAACACCCTTGACATCGACGATGATGTTTTTGCTATTGTCGGTGGCGGCAAACATTTTTGCAATGTCAGCATTTGAAAGAGCTTTAAATTCGCTGTGTGCAACAGCAATAATAAGACAATCTAAATCTTTAAGCTCGGTCATCGGCACTAAGTCAATGCTGTAAAACTTTTTAGTATCAGGCGCATCGGCAACAGGATCACAAACAAGGGGGGTAATACCATATTCGTTAAGTTCTTTCAGAATATCGTTTACCTTGGAGTTACGCGCATCGGGGCAATCTTCTTTGAATGTTATGCCAAGGCATCCTACCTTTGCACTCTTTATTGATTTATCTGCAGAAATCAATTGTTTAACAGTTTGCTCGGCAACATACTTACCCATATCGTCATTTATGCGGCGCCCCGAAAGAATTACCTGGCTATGATAGCCAAACTGCTTGGCGCGGTATGTTAAATAATATGGGTCGATTCCGATGCAGTGTCCGCCAACCAAGCCTGGCTTGAAAGGCAAGAAGTTCCACTTTGTTCCCGCCGCCTCCAAAACCTCAAGCGTATCAATTCCCATTTTATTAAAAATGATAGAAAGCTCATTCATAAATGCAATATTTATGTCGCGCTGGCTGTTTTCAATAACCTTTGCTGCCTCGGCAACTTTTATGGACGATGCTTTATGGATCCCTGCCTCGACAACGATACAATATACGTTTGCAATTTCCTCAAGCGATTCCTTGTCCATGCCTGAGACAATTTTTGTGATGGTGGTGAGTCTATGGACCTTGTCACCGGGATTTATGCGTTCGGGGGAATATCCGACTTTAAAATCAACGCCGCATTTGAGCCCAGACTCTTTTTCTAAAATTGGAATGCAAACCTCCTCGGTTACGCCCGGGTAAACGGTGGACTCATAGACCACAATGGAACCTTTCGTAAGATTTCTTCCAACAATTTCTGAGGACGAGATTACCGGCGTTAAATCGGGGGTTGTATCGTCGTTTATCGGGGTGGGGACAGCAACGATGATAAATTTTGCCTCTTTTAATTTTCTCTCGTCGTAGGTCCACTCAACCGAGCAATTTTGGATCGCCTTATCGCCCACCTCAAGAGTGGGATCAATTCCGTTTTTATAGGCCTCGATCTTTGCCTTATTTATATCAAAACCAATAACATTAACATGCTTAGAAAACTCAACTGCAATAGGCATGCCAACATAACCAAGACCGACCAAAGCAATCTTTTCTTGTTTATTAACGATCTTCTCATAAAGTGACATATATTACCTCCATAAAATGACTATTATATATGGTTGTTTGGTCCCCAATACGCATCGATTACGATATTTCTATCATTTTCTTCGCATTGTATCGCGACCGCGAATGGCAAAAATATAAGAGTTCGTTTTCTATCTTCAAAGAGCAAGAGGCTGTTCCTAATTATTAAAAGAATATCATATTTTTCTTTTTTTGTAAAGATACGGTTTCTAATAATAAAAAGGTACTGTTTTTACGCCAACTTCCTCCGATTACCTTAATTGTTTTCTATCGGCAAAAAAATTGCTCGGGTGCAACTACAACCGAGCAATTAAATTTAGGCCTTATTAACAGAACCGAACAGTTCCATCTTTTCCTTAACGGTAGCCTTGATGGCTTCCACACCGGGAGCCAGGAGCTTTCTGGGGTCGAAGCCCTTGCCGACCAGATCCTTGCCTTCTTCCACATACTTGCGGGTCTCGGCAGCAAAAGCCAGCTGGCATTCGGTGTTTACATTGATCTTGGCAACGCCCAGAGAGATGGCCTTCTTAACCATATCGGCGGGGATGCCGGTGCCGCCATGGAGAACGAGGGGCATACCTGCGGTAGCAGCCTGAATCTTCTCCAGAGCCTCGAAATCAAGGCCGGCCCAGTTGGCGGGATATTTACCGTGGATGTTGCCGATACCGGCGGCCAGGAAATCTACGCCCAGATCAGCGATCTTTTTGCACTCAGCGGGATCAGCCACTTCGCCGCGGCCGATAACGCCATCCTCTTCGCCGCCGATAGCGCCGACTTCAGCTTCAACGGACATACCCTTGGCATTGGCCAGAGCGATGATCTCTTTGGTCTTTTCGATGTTTTCTTCGAT
>JAFSBD010000114.1 GCA_017442025.1 Clostridia bacterium | reverse complement strand
GTAGTTTTGATCTTTGGTGTTGCGTTGATATTAAATACCCATCGATGTAAGGAAAAGATATCGGCACTTCTTGTTGATTATGGTTTTGAACAATATAAGGCTCACATAACAAGTTCTCCGATCTTTAAGTACACATATCAAGGAAAAGAATATACGCAAAAGGCTGCCGAGAGTTTATCGTAAAGATATGCGTTGAAGCATTTTAAAGAAGGGGAAATGTATTTTGTTTATATTTCACCCCAAAATCCATCGTTTTTAAAAATCAATAGACATATTCGTGTTTTTGACTTGATATTGTGTTTGCTTGGTATGATAATGATCGTATTGTCAATATTACCTTAAGCAAAGAAAGAGCCTGTCCTCGCGGCGATTGCAAAGGGGTAAAATCCCTCTTTCTTCTCCCATCAGTCGGCTCATTTTTCTTTTGACATCTTTTTCCCCATATGTTATCCTTTATTTATAATAAGTTTCATTAGGGAGGCTCATATGAATACATATATTGGAAACACCTTGCAGCTCTATGGCGTGGAAGAAATGCGGCTGGTCGGCGGGAAGGCCGACGGAATGCGTATCCTTCGCGTGCGGAACAATGCGGGCTTGGATTTTGAAATTTCTTTGGACCGTTGCGGGGATATTGCGCGGATCTCTCTGAAGGGGGATAATCTGGGCTATTTTGCTCCTTGCGGCTATGTTGCTCCGCAGTATTACGATAATAAGGGTGCCGGATTTTTAAAGTCCTTTACCGCCGGCTTTTTCACCACCTGCGGCTTGACCCAGGTGGGCGGCCCCTGCGAGGATGATGGGGAGGAACTGCCCCTCCATGGGAATATCTCCCATGTTCCTTGCGAGAATTTTGCCCATTGGATCGAAGGGGATGAGATCCATATCCGCCTGACGGTGCGGGATGCGTCCATGTTCTCCCATCAGTTGGTTTTGGAGCGGGAATATGTTTGCAAGATCAATGAAAATGTCCTTTATCTGACCGATACGGTTAAAAACATCGGTTCGCGGCAAACTCCCTTAGAACTTCTCTATCATTGCAATATGGGCTATCCGCTCCTTTCGGAAAATGCCATTGTGGAGATTCCCTGCGATGAGGTGATCGCCAAGGATGCACTTTCTGAATCGGGGCTGGAAACCCGCCTCAAGATGGAAAAGCCCCAGCGGGGATATGAGGAGCAGGATTTCTTCTATAAGATGTCGGGAAAACCTACCGTTTCCATCTTCAATCCCGATATTCAAAAGAGCTTGGAGATGTCCTTTGATGCTAAAGAACTGGGCTGGGTTACCGAGTGGAAGATGATGGGTGAATTTGAGTATGTTTTAGGCCTGGAACCGGGCAACTGCGTGCCGGTGGGCAGAGAAGAAATGCGCAAATCCTTCAATTTGGAGTTTTTGGATCCCCAGGCCGAAAAAACCTTCCATGTAACCTTCCGTTTTAAAGGATAATGGAAAAGGCGGTAATCCAATGGCAAAATTGAAATACCCCATTCTTCTTGTTCATGGGATGGGGTTTCGGGATGATAAGGTGGTCAATTATTGGGGCAGGATCCCCAAGGAGCTGGAGCGGCTGGGCTGCGCGATTTTTTACGGCAACCAGGATAGCAATGGAGATATCGAGACAAACGGAAAGATCATCGCCGCGCGTATCGAAGAAATAATCCGCGAGACCGGGTCGGAAAAAGTAAATATCATTGCCCATCCCAAGGGTGGATTGGATAGTCGGTATGCGATTTCCACCTTGGGGATGGGAGATAAGGTTGCCTCGCTCTCCACCGTCAGTACGCCCCATAACGGTTCCAAAACGGTGGATAAGCTGCTCAAAGCGCCCAAGTGGTTGGTAAAGTTTGTTGGGGCTTGCACCGACTGCTTTTTTCGGCTGGCAGGAGATCAGGTGCCCAATTCCTATGGCTGTTTTCTGGCATTTACAACCGCGGAGGCCGAGCGTTTTAATCTGGACAATCCCGATGATGAGCGGGTCTATTACCAAAGTTACGCAACGGTTATGAAGCATCCCTTCAGCGATCTGTTTATGTGGCTGCCTAACCTGGTTGTAGGAATCATGGAAGGGGAAAACGACGGCTTGCTGACGCCGGACGCCGTCCGATGGACCAATTTTAGAGGAATCTATCGCGGCGTTGGAAGGCGCGGGATCTCCCATTGCGACCAAATTGATCTTCGCCGCAAACGCCTGACCAAAAAAGAAGGCGACGGAATATCCGATATTGTTGATCTATATAAGGAGATCGTGATTTCATTGCAAGAGCAAGGGCTTTAACTTTACAGAAAACAGCACCGTTTAGGTGCTGTTTTCTATTGCAATTATTGGCGAAATATGTTATATTTATATTAACAAATTCTAAGGAGTGAACTTTTATGCAAAATATGTCGGAGGAAATGCTTGGCATGACCATTGCGCTTTTTGTCCTTGTTGTATGTTTTTTAATGATGGGGCTTTTGCTTGCGAACTATATTTTGCAGGCTCTCGGCTTTTATCAGATCGCCGAGCGGCGCAGAATTGCAAACCCTTGGCTTGCTTGGCTTCCCTATGGAAACCTTTGGATCTTCGGATCGATCGTGGACCATCATGCCCGCCTCAAGGGCAAAGATCCCAAATGGCGCTTTTGGCTGCTGATTTTGGATGCCGTTGCGGTGCTGTTTTTGATTTTCATGTATGTGGTTCTTTTTGTCATGGCCTTTGTTATAGGATTTCAGGCGGCGGATGGGGCTGAGCCGGAGGTCGCAACGGTTTTGACCTTCCTCGCTTGGATCATGGTCCTTTATGTTTTCATGTTTTTGGCGCTTGCCGCTGTATCTTCCTGCCAGACGGTTTGCTTTTATAAAATTTACGAAGAGCTGGTTCCGGAAAAGGCACTTAAATATTTCCTTTTGAGCATTTTAGTTCCGCTGGCCAGCGGGATCTGCCTCATGAAGTGTGCTAAAAGCCCGATCGGAGTTCCTTTGGATCCGATTTATCAGAATCCCATTGAAACGCCGCAGGCGGCAGAATAATATTCGGTTCGGTTGCAAAATGCAACCGAACCTCTTTTTTTGATAAAACTATAGAATTTTCTTTAAATATATTGTATAATTATTTGAAAACTATTTTTAAAGAGGTTGAAACCCAATGAAAAAGTTAAGCCGAGAATTGATGGATATTTTGGAATCTGTTGTTGTTGCGCTGGTGGCGGTGATGGTGATCTTCACTTTGGTCTGCCGCGTTTATGTTGTGGACGGTGATTCCATGGTCCCCACCCTGCAGGATCAAGATCGCCTGCTGGTCTCCCAGCTTTTTTATGAGCCGAAGCAGGGGGATATCGTCTGCTTTGTTGCGGAAAAACTCCATCAGAAGGTGCTGGTCAAGCGGGTCATTGCAACCGAAGGGCAGACCGTAGACATTACTTGGAACAATAAGATCACGGTAAATGGCGTGGAGCTGGAGGAGGATTATCTGGCCGACGGTATCTATACCAGCCCGAAGTACTTTAACTTTCCCTATACGGTAAAGGAAGGGGAGGTTTTTTGCCTGGGCGATAATCGGATCAACAGCACCGATAGTCGGGATCTCGGCCCCATTGGGGAGGAATATTTACTGGGAAAGATGTTGGTTCGTTTGTTCCCTAATACAGGAGTTGTGAAATAATGGGTAATCTTCAGATTCAATGGTATCCCGGGCATATGACCAAGACCCGGCGGTATATCGAAAAAAATATCGGTCTGGTGGATCTGGTGATCGAGGTGGCGGATGCCCGCGTTGTCAAAAGCAGCCGCAACCCCGACTTTGATCGGCTTTTGGGTAATAAGAAGCGTCTGACGGTTCTTACCAAGCGGGATCTGGCCGATGAAAAGACCAATAAGGCTTGGGAAGCCTATTTTAAATCCATCGGCCAGCCGGTTCTGTTCCTCAACAGTACTACCGGCCAGGGCGTATCGGACATTCTGCCTAAAGTTCGGGAACTGCTCGCTGAGCCGCTGGCCCGCGCCAAAGAAAAGGGGATGACCAAAACCATCCGCCTGATGATGTGCGGCGTACCCAATTCGGGCAAGAGCACGCTGATCAACGCCCTTTGCAAGCGTCGTGCCGCCGAAGCCCAGGATCGCCCGGGCGTTACCCGCGGCGGCCAATGGGTTACCCTTCAAAGCGATGTGGAACTGCTGGATACACCGGGAATTCTCTGGCATAAATTCGAAGATATGCAGCAGGGCATCCACCTTGCTTTAACCGGCGCGGTGAAGGATGATGTTGTGGATCGAGAAGGTTTGGCGCTGGAACTGATCGAAATTTTGCAGGAAAAGTATCCCCGCGCGCTGGAAGCGCGCTATAAGCTTCCCTGCATCGATGGAATGGCACCGCTGGATGTTTATGAAGAGATCTGCCGTAAGCGGGGCTTTTTGTTGCGGGGCAATGATTTTGATTATACGCGATGTGCGGTTATTTTATTGGATGAGTTTCGCGGCGGTAAGATCGGGCGGATCTCGCTGGAGGAGCCCGATGCTTGATTATCGTTATGAAGAGGAATGCCGCGCCGAAGGGTATTCGGCGGTCTGCGGGGTGGATGAAGCGGGCAGAGGCTGTTTATGTGGGCCGGTCTGCGCGGCGGCGGTGATTTTGCCGCCCGATTGGAACCATCCCGCCCTCAATGATTCTAAAAAACTATCCCCCAAAAAGCGGGAGCAGCTTTTTGATGAGATCCAAGACCATGCGCTGGCCTATGCCATCGGCTGGGCAAGCGTGGAGGAGATCGATGCGATCAATATTTTGAATGCCGCCATGCTGGCCATGCGCCGCGCCATCGCTGATCTGCCGATCAAGGCGGATTTTGCCCTGGTAGACGGAAATGTGGCAAGGGATTTTCCCATCCCCGCCAAGCCCATTATCGGGGGCGACGGTTGCTCGCCCTCCATCGCGGCGGCCTCTATTTTAGCCAAGGTCTCCCGCGATCGCCTTTGCGAGGAGATGGAGCGGGATTATCCCGGCTATGGGATCGGCGGTCATAAGGGCTATTGCACCAAGGTGCACCGCGAAGCCCTTTTGAAGCTTGGGCCCGCCCCGATCCACCGCAAAACATTCCTGAAAAAGATATTGGGAGAATAATTTGAAAGTTTACGGATTAGGCTTAAAGGGAGAAGAAGCCGCCAAACGGTATCTGCGCAAAAAGGGATATAAGATTCTGGAATGCAACTATCAATGCCGTTTCGGAGAGCTGGATATTATCGCCAAGGATAAAAGCGGCTTGGTTTTCTGCGAGGTCAAGACCCGCAGCGAGGGAATGATCGCACCGCCCCAGGCGAGCGTGCATTATGCCAAGCAGCAAAAAATGATCAAAACCGCGTTATTCTGGCTGCAATCTCAAAAAATTGAGGATCAGCCGATGCGCTTTGATGTGATCGCAGTCTGCCAAGGGACCGATGGAAAACTTTCGATCGAGCATTTGGAGAACGCATTCACATTATAAGGAGATTTTGAATGAAATTCTATGGTGATCTTCATGCGGATACCCTTTGGCGGTGCTACCGCCATGGCTCGGATCTGGATGATCCCACCCTGCATTTTAAGCGTAACCAACCCTTTGCTCATCTGCAGACCTTTGCCATCTATATCCCCGATGGAACTGAGGATCCATGGGGCTATTTCAAATCGGTTTATACATACGGGCAGGAGATCCTTCGCCGCTACCCCGAGATGGCGCTTTGCCATAGCGGGGAAGAGATCGATGCCGCGTTTGAAAAAGGCAATGTGCCCTATCTTTTGAGCGTAGAGGGCGGTGGCTTTTTTGGTAACGATTCCGCCCGCAACGAACGCCGTGTGCAGGATCTGAAAAGGATGGGAATCGCATTTTTATCCCTCTGCTATAATGAGGGTAACCACCTCGCGGGCGGGACAACAGTGGATTTCGGCCTCTCGGAGCAGGGAAAAGAAGTTGCGCTCCAATTGCGGGCCGAGGGGATCAGCGTGGATCTATCCCATCTCAACCGTCGCTCCACCGATGAGATGCTGGCGCTTTTGCCCGACCATGTTGTTGCAACCCATTCCAACTGCAATGCGCTCAAAGAGCATCCACGCAACC
>JAFSBD010000113.1 GCA_017442025.1 Clostridia bacterium | reverse complement strand
ATTTAGCCGTAATGAAATAAAAACCAAACAAAACCAAAAATAATTACAAAGGAGAATAAAAATGGTTAACGAGTTTGAGATCAAAAAAAAAATTTGCGAGATCGGTAAGCGGATCTATGTGCAGGGCATGGATGCCTCCAACGACGGTAACATCTCTGTTAAGCTCAACGACAATGAGTTCCTCTGCACCCCCACCGGTGTCAGCAAGGGCTTCATGACCCCCGAATACATCTGCAAGGTTGATCGCGACGGTAAGGTGATCCAGGCCAACCCCGGCTTCAAGCCCTCCTCCGAGATCAAGATGCATATGCGTGTTTATAAGGAGCGTCCCGACGTTACTGCTGTTGTTCACGCCCATCCCATGTACGCTACCGCTTTTGCTATCGCAGGCATCCCCCTCACCCAGCCCATCATGCCTGAGGCAGTTATCGCTCTGGGTTGCGTACCCATCGCTGAGTACGGCACTCCCTCTACCGAGGAAATTCCCGATGCCGTTTCCAAGTATCTGCAGTCCTTCGACGCTGTTTTGCTGGAAAACCACGGTGCTCTTTCCTTCTCCGACAGCCTCTTGAGCGCCTACCACAAGATGGAGTCTGTTGAATTCTATGCAAAGCTGCTCTATCTCTCCCGTCAGCTCGGTGGCCCCAAGGAGCTCTCCGAAGCGCAGGTTCAGCGTCTTTATGAGATCCGCCGTCAGTTCGGCATGAAGGGTAAGCATCCCGCCGATCTCTGCCCCAACGTTCAGGCCGGCAAGCCCAGCTGCCATGGCTGCGGCGGCAACTGCAACCACGGTGCCGATAAGGATATGGTCGCTGAGATCACCCGCCGCGTTCTCGAGCAGCTCGGCAAATAAGAAGGTGAACAGCATGGATGAACATGCTTTACGTTCCTTAGTGGATACCATCGCCCGCGAGGTGGATGCCGCCTCCAACCTTTCGTTGGAGCAGGCCCGTGCCTTGAGCGAGCAGATTCGGGCAAAAGCCGCCGCAATGGGAATTAAGGTTGTGGTTGCGATCGCCGATCGCGCCGGCCATCCCATCCTGGTCGAATGTATGGACGATGCCTACATCGCCAGCTATGATATTGCGGTGCAAAAAGCCTTTACCGTGGTATCCCTCAAAATGTCCACCTCCACCTTAAAGCCCCTCGCCCAGCCGGGCGGCAGTCTCTACGGGATCCAATTTACCAACCAAGGTAAGATCGTGATCTTCGGCGGAGGCGAACCCTTGCAAAACGCAAGCGGTGCCATCATCGGCGGATTGGGCGTCAGCGGCGGCTCGGAGGAGCAGGACACCGCGTTAGCGGCCTACGGCAAACAACTTTTTGAGAAAGGCAGATTCTAATATGGATATCAATTCTTCCAATATTGAGGCGATCGTCCGCCAGGTTCTGACCGAGATGAAGGGCGCAAGCCCCGCCCCCTCGGCCTCCGCGGGCAGCATCCCCTCCACCGCCCATGTTGCTATGCTGACCGGGCTGGAGAAATTCGAAATCAAAGAATATCCCATGCCCGCGGTTGGCGACGACGATATCCTCGTTCGGGTAGAAGGTTGCGGCGTTTGCGGCACCGACGCCCATGAGTTTAAGCGCGATCCCTTCGGCCTGATCCCTGTGGCTTTGGGCCATGAAGGTACCGGCGAGATGGTCAAGATGGGTAAAAACGTTCAAAAGGATAGTGCAGGCAAGCCCCTCACCATCGGCGATAAGGTTGTTACCTGCATGATCTTCAAGGATAATCCGGACATCACCATGTTTGACCTGAACAAGCAGAATGTGGGCGGCGCCGATGTTTACGGCCTGCTCCCCGATGATGACATTCATCTCAACGGCTGGTTCAGCGACTACATTTTGGTGCGCGGCGGATCGACGGTATTTAACGTCAGCGATCTGGATCTGGATTCCCGCATTCTGATCGAGCCCTGCGCGGTTCTGATCCATGCAGTGGAGCGCGCCAAGACCACCGGCATCCTGCGGTTCAACAGCCGCGTGGTTGTGCAGGGATGCGGCCCCATCGGCCTGATCTGCATCGCCATTTTGCGCACCATGGGTATTGAAAACATCGTTGCGGTAGACGGCGAAGCCAAGCGGCTGGAGTTTGCCAAGCTGATGGGTGCAGACCATGTTGTTAACTTCAAGGATCATAAGGGCATCGAAGCCCTGGCCGGCGCAGTCAAGACCGCCTTCGGCGGGTATGAGGCTGATTTTGCCTTCCAGTGCACCGGCTCTCCCATCGCCCATAGCAACATCTATAAGTTCATCCGCAACGGCGGCGGCTTATGCGAGCTTGGGTTCTTCATCAACGGCGGCGATGCCACCATCAATCCCCATTTCGATATCTGCGCCAAGGAGATCACCACCGTTGGTTCCTGGGTCTACACCCTTCGGGATTATGCCACCACCTTTGATTTCCTCAAGAGAGCAAAGGCGATCGGCCTGCCCCTGGAGAAGCTCATCACCCATAAGTATCCCTTAGAGCAGATCAACGAGGCTCTGCAGACCAACCTGAAGATGGAAGGTCTGAAGATCGCCATCGTCAATAAGTAATCCGGGAGTGAATGCATATGGGAAAAGCAACCGGAATAGTTGAGGTCTACGGTCTTGTTGCAGCGTTTGTTGCCTGCGATGCCGGCTGCAAAGCCGCCAACGTAACGGTAGAAACCTTCGATAAGAATAAACCGGGTAATCCCGACGGACTGGATGTACCGCTGATCGTGGCCATCAAGTTCCGCGGCGGCATCACCGATGTGGAGGCCGCTGTTGAGGCCGCCAAGCTGGCCGCCGAGCGGGTCTCGGGCGTTGTTACCTCGCATATTTTAACCAGCACCGAGCCCGATACCGAGCCGATGCTCAAATTAAGCGCATTTGATAAAAACTGATAAATCAATAGGAGGAACTATAAAATGTCTAAAGAAGCTCTTGGTATGATCGAAACCCGCGGCCTGACCGCCGCGATCGAAGCCGCCGATTCCATGGTGAAGGCTGCTGAAGTTACCCTGATCGGCACCGAAAAGATCGGTTCCGGGCTGGTATCCGTTATGGTACGCGGCGATGTCGGCGCTGTTAAGGCCGCTGTTGAGGCCGGTGCTACCACCGCTTCCACTCTGGGCGAGCTGGTCGCCACCCATGTCATCCCCCGTCCCCAGGAGGATGTGGAGAAGATCCTGCCCAAATTTTAAGTTTAGGAGTATTCCGAAATGAAGTCTTTAGGACTAATCGAGGTATCGGGCGTAACCGGTGCCATTGATTGCTTGGATATCATGTGCAAATCGGCGGATGTCGAATTTGTTACATGGGAGCGCAAATTGGGCGGCCGTTTGGTAACGGTCGTTGTGCAGGGCGATGTTTCCGCGGTTACCGCCGCGGTGGAAAACGCGGTGGCCAACGGGCTGGTTAAGCCCTGCGCCCATGCGGTGATCGCCAGCCCCCATGAAGAAACCTGGCGGTTGCTTCAAATCAGCGCCGCCCGGATGAAAAAGTAAAGAAAGGCAGGGATTTTCTGATGGCTGAAACTAAAACAACCACCAAAACCACCGCCGCCAAAACCGCAAAAACGGCCGAGACGGCTGTGAAGAAAACAACACCCAAAAAGGAGGTAAAGAAAATGGCACTTGAAGCATTAGGTATGGTAGAAACCAGAGGTCTGGTCGCCGCGATCGAGGCGGCTGACGCAATGGTAAAGGCCGCAAACGTTCAGTTGATCGGCACCGAGAAGATCGGTTCCGGGCTGGTATCCGTTATGGTACGCGGCGATGTCGGCGCTGTGAAGTCCGCTGTTGAGGCTGGCTCCGCTTCCGCTTCCCGCTTGGGTGAACTGATCGCGACCCACGTGATCCCCCGTCCCCATGAAGATGTGGAGAAGATTCTCCCTTCTATTAAGTAATTTTGTTAATTTTTTAAGGAGGATATAGCAATGGCACTTGAAGCAGTAGGTATGGTAGAAACCAGAGGTCTGGTTGCTGCAATCGAAGCCGCAGATGCAATGGTAAAGGCTGCTAACGTTCAGCTGATCGGCACCGAGAAGATCGGTTCCGGCCTGGTATCTGTCATGGTTCGCGGTGATGTCGGCGCAGTGAAGTCCGCTGTTGAGGCCGGCTCCGCTTCCGCTTCCCGCCTGGGCGAGCTGATCGCCACCCATGTCATTCCCCGTCCCCACGACGACGTGGAAAAGATCCTGCCCACCCTCAAATAAGAGAAGGCAATGGATAAGAGGGGGCGAAAGCCCCCTCGGTCGACCCCCAAATTCACGAAAGAACAGGTGAAAACAATGATCGTCGGAAAAGTAGTTGGAAGCGTTGTTTCCACACGAAAAAACGAAAACCTCATCGGCAGTAAGTTCATGGTTGTTGAACCCATTGCCGAGCTGGGCGATGCAAGCAAAAGAATCGTCGCGGTCGATAATGTCGGCGCGGGGATCGGCGAGATCGTCTTGGTTGCCACCGGCAGTGCCGCCCGCATCGGCTGCGGCATGGCAGATTCTCCTGTGGATGCAGCCATTGTCGGTATTGTGGATAACGGTACCGGGCTCGCCGGAGTACTTTAATGAACATTCAGGAACTCAAAGCGCTTTTGCGCGAAAACGGGATCGTCGGCGCAGGCGGTGCGGGATTTCCCACCTATGCCAAGCTGGATACCCGCGCCGACACTCTGATCCTCAACTGTGCGGAATGCGAGCCTTTGCTCCGTCTGCATCGGCAGGTACTTGAACTATATACCTATGAGATTTTGAGTACCCTTCATGAAATTTCGAAAATTTTGGAAGTGGAGAACGTCCTCCTTGGCATCAAGGGCTCTTACAAGAACACCCTTGCGGCGGTGGAGGCGGAGCTTGCTTCCTTTCCAAATATGAAGATCAGCAAACTGCCCGAGGTCTATCCTGCGGGCGATGAAGTGGTGCTGACCTATGAAGCAGCCGGTCGGGTCGTTCCAGCCGGCGGCATCCCCCTGGCGGTGGGCGTTACCGTTCTCAATGTGGAAACGGTCTATAATATCTACCGCGCTATGGAAGGATTGCCGGTTACCCATAAATTTGTTACCGTTACCGGTGAGGTGAAAAACCCCATCACCGTTTATGCCCCCCTGGGGCTGAAAGTCGCGGAGCTTATAGAGCTGGCAGGCGGTGCCACCATCGAAGATCCCGCCTATATCATGGGCGGCCCGATGATGGGCAATTTAGTGGACCTCCATGCGGTGGTTACCAAAACCACCAACGGCATTTTGGTCCTTCCCAAGAGCCTGCCCTTGGTGCAGAAAAAGCAGAGCAAGACCTCTATCGATATTAAACGCGCGATGTCCTCTTGCTGTCAATGCACCTACTGCACCTCCCTTTGCCCCCGCAATCTGCTGGGCCATCCCATCGATCCGGGCGCTTATATGCTCGCCGCATCCCACCATTCCACCGCCGATACCGCGCCTTATCTCAACGCGATGTTCTGCAGCGGTTGCGGCCTTTGCGAGCTTTATTCCTGCACCCAGAATCTCAACCCCCGCTCCCTTTTGCAAGCCACCAAAGCAGGCCTGCAAAAGAACGGGCTGAAAGCCCCGAAGGAGCCCGCCATGAAGGCGGTGCATCCCTTGCGGGAATTGCGGATGATCCCCCTTTCCCGCCTGCGCTCCCGCTTAGGGCTGGATCCTTATAATATGTCCGCTCCCATAAGCGAGAAGGAAATTAAGCCCAAACGGTTGCAGATCGCCCTTTCCCAGCATATCGGCGCGCCTGCTATGCCCTTGGTTCAAAAAGGCGATAAAGTAGAAGCGGGGCAGATGATTGCCGCGCCCGCCGAAAACGCCCTGAGCGTGGCGAT
>JAFSBD010000112.1 GCA_017442025.1 Clostridia bacterium | reverse complement strand
GTGCGAAAAAGCAGAAGAAGAGATCAAGCGGCAGATCGGATGCCCTAACGCCAAGATACATTTCTTGGTAGGCGGAACGCAGACAAACTTTATCGCCATCGCCGCCGCTTTGCGCCCCTACGAAAGTGTGATCTCCGCGGATACAGGGCACATCCATGTTCATGAAACAGGGGCGGTAGAAAACGCCGGCCATAAGATCGAGGCACTCCCTGCAACCAACGGAAAAATCACCGCGGAGCAGATCGCCGAAAGAGCGGAGCTTTTCCGCGCAAGCGATATTCAAGAGCATATTACCGAGCCCAAAATGGTTTATTTATCCTTTCCCACCGAGGTGGGCAGCATTTACACCAAGGAAGAATTGACCGCCATCCGCAAGGTATGCGATGAATACGGCCTTTATCTCTTTATTGACGGCGCGCGAATGGGATACGGGCTCGGCTCCCCCTCCTGCGATATCACCGCCAAAGAACTGGCCGCCTTATGCGATGCCTTTTATTTCGGCGGCACCAAATGCGGCGCGTTATTCGGCGAAGCGTTGGTGCTCAACCATCCCGAACTGATGAAGAACTTCCGCAGCTACATTAAAATGAACGGAGCCATGCTGGCAAAGGGATGGCTTTTAGGCTTGCAATTCTATACCCTCTTCCATAACGGACTTTATTTTGCCATCACCAAGCAGGCAGTCGAGCAAGCGATGGCCTTAAAAGAGGCTTTTATCCGTAAAGGATTGAAACTTTACAGTGATAGTCCTACCAACCAACAGTTTGTTATCCTCAAAACAGCGCAAATGCAGGCGCTGGCTCAAAAATACGCCTTTGAATTTCAGGAAAAGATCGATGAAGATCATTGTTGCGTGCGGTTCTGCACCAGCTGGAGCACCAAGGAAGAAGAAATTCAAGCACTGATTCATGATATTGAACAGTTATAAAAAAATGCACCGCTTTGCGGTGCATTTTTTATATTCATTTATTAGAACAAGCCGGTAATAATACCGTTTTCATCCACATCGATCCGCTCTGCCGCAGGGCGTTTGGGCAGGCCGGGCATAGTCATGATATCGCCGGTGAGGACGACAATAAATCCTGCACCCGCAGAAATCTTCACATTACGGATGGTAACGGTAAAGCCTTCGGGTGCACCCAGCTTTGCGGGATCATCCGAGAAACTATACTGGGTTTTTGCCATGCAGACCGGCAGATTGCCATAGCCCAGTTCAGTCAGGCGATCGATCTGCTTCTTGGCGGCGGGCAGAATGTTGATCCCTTCCCCACCATAAACCTTTTTGACAATGGCTTCGATCTTCTCAGGGATGGTGGTATCATCCTCATAGCTGAAGGTGAAATCGCCCTTCTCTTCTTCGCAAAGACGAACCACTTCACGCGCCAAATCTTCGCCGCCTTTGCCGCCCTCGGCCCAAACATTGGAGAGAACAACATTGACACCCAATTCCTTGCATTTTTCGATCAGGAAAGCCACTTCCGCATCGGTATCAGTGGGGAAACGGTTGACCGCGACCACGCAAGGCAGTTTATAAACATTAATAATATTAGAAACATGGCGGAGCAGGTTGGGAACGCCGCGTTCCAGAGCGGCAAGATCTTCATTGGCCAGTTCGGTCTTGGCCAGGCCGCCATGCATCTTGAGGGCGCGGATGGTTGCAACCATAACCACCGCATCGGGGGTCAGGCCGGCCATGCGGCACTTGATATCCAAAAACTTCTCCGCCCCGAGATCGGCACCAAAGCCTGCCTCGGTAACGGCATAATCGCCCATCTTCAGCGCCATCCTGGTGGCGATCACGGAGTTACAGCCATGGGCGATATTCGCGAAGGGACCGCCGTGAACAAAGGCAGGAGTGCCTTCAAGGGTCTGCACCAGATTGGGCTTCAGAGCATCCTTCAAGAGGGCCGCC
>JAFSBD010000111.1 GCA_017442025.1 Clostridia bacterium | reverse complement strand
GTCTCCGACCTGAAGGGCACCAAGGTGGATCAGGTCTGCATCGGCTCCTGCACCAACTCCTCTTTGTTTGATATGCTGAAGGTGGCCGCCCTCTTAAAGGGCAAGACCATCAGCCCCGATGTCAGCCTCTCCATCTCCCCGGGCTCTAAGCAGGTTTTGGCGATGCTGGCCGATTGCGGCGCCCTTTCGGATATTTTAGCCAGCGGCGCGCGGGTTTTGGAATGCGCCTGCGGCCCCTGCATCGGCATGGGCTTTTCCCCTAATTCGGCGGGCGTTTCTCTGCGCACCTTCAACCGCAACTTTGAAGGCCGAAGCGGTACCGCCGACGGCAAGGTCTATCTGGTTTCCCCCGAAACCGCCGTTGCCGCCGCGCTGACCGGCTATATCACCGATCCCATCCTCTTGGGCGAGATGCCCAAGGTGGAGATGCCCGAGCAGTTTAAGATCGATGATTCCGCCATCATCACCCCCGCCGATCCCGAAGAGGCGAAATCTTTGGAGATCCTGCGCGGGCCCAATATCAAAAAGTTCCCCGATGCCAAGCCCCAGGCCGATACCCTTTCGGCGGAGCTGGTATTGAAGGTGGGGGATAATATCACCACCGACCATATCATGCCGGCCGGGGCCAAGATCCTGCCCTACCGCTCCAATATCCCCTATCTTTCCCAATTCTGCTTCGGCGTTTGCGATAAGACCTTCCCTGAACGGGCGAAGGAAGCAGGGCAGAGCATCATTGTTGGCGGTTCCAACTATGGCCAGGGCAGTTCCCGCGAGCATGCGGCGCTGGTGCCTTTATACTTAGGGGTTCGGGCAGTCATCACCAAGAGCTTTGCCCGCATCCATATCGCTAATTTGATCAATGCAGGCATTATGCCCCTCACCTTTGAAAACCCTGAAGACTACGATAGAATCGAGCAAGGGGACAAGCTGACCATCAAGGATATCTATGCCGGGATGGAAAGCGGCAAAATGACCCTGATCGATGAGACCAAGGGCATTGAACTGCCCCTCACCTGCGCCTTTACCGATCGTCAGATCGCCATTCTGAAGGCGGGTAGCTTACTCGCTTATACCAAGGAGGAGAACGCATAATGCAAGCCTATATTGATTCTGCGGTGGAATCCTTCCGCACCCTGATTACTGAGCAGCTCGCCCGCCAGGAACGTATTGCCGCGGGGAGCGAGGCTAAGGATTATACCAAGATGGAAAAGATCGTGATCGGCGTTTGCGGCGGCGATGGCATCGGCCCCATCATCACCCGCGAGGGTGAGCGGGTGCTCCGCTATTTATTGAAAGAGGAAATTGAAAAGGGCACCATCGAGATCCGCACCATCGACGGTCTGACTCTGGAGCGCCGCATGGAGGTGGGTAAGGCCATCCCCGATGATACCCTGGCCGCCCTCAAGGCCTGCGATGTGATCTTGAAGGGCCCCACCACCACCCCCCCCGGCGGGAATATGGAAAGCGCCAATGTAACCATGCGGCGGGAGCTGGATCTTTATGCCAATGTCCGCCCTGTTAATGTTCCCGAAGAGGGGATCGATTGGATCTTCTACCGTGAAAACAGCGAGGGCGAATATGTTCTCGGCAGTCGCGGCGTGGAGATCCCCGATAAACTGGCGATGGATTTTAAGGTTACCACCGATGCAGGCACCCGCCGCATCGCAAGGGCCGCCTTTGAATATGCCAAGAATAACGGCAAGACCAATGTTGCCATCGTTACCAAGGCCAATATCATGAAAAAGACCGACGGTAATTTCTCCCGCATCTGCCATGAGGTTGCCGCCGAATATCCTGATATCACCGCCGAGGATTGGTATGTGGATATTATGACCGCCAACCTCATTAATGAGGTGATCCGCAGTAAGTTCCAGGTCTTTTTGCTCCCTAACCTCTATGGGGATATCATCACCGATGAGGCCGCCCAGATCCAAGGCGGTGTCGGCACCGCGGGCAGTGCAAACGTGGGCGATACCTACGCCATGTTTGAAGCCATTCATGGCTCCGCCCCCCGCCTGATCGAGCAGGGCCTAGGGGAGTATGCCAACCCCTCCAGCATCTTTAAGGCCGCCGCCATGCTGTTGCGCCATATTGCAAGAGCCGAGGCCGCTGAAAAGCTGGAAAAGGCACTGCAGATCTGCACCGAAACGGAGGCCAAAATTGTGGCAACGGGTGAGGCAGAAAATGCCACCTGCGCGGAGTTCGCCAACTACGTTATGGAAACAATCGAAAAGTTATAACAAAAAAGCCACCCTTCACGGGTGGCTTTTTATGTTGTTTTAAGTTCCGGGGACTTCAACCGGATTGCGGTATAAGGTGGAATCAAAGCGGGAGATCTCGCGGTAGAATGCCGCGCGAGATGTGTTTATGTAGCAAGAAACAAGCGGAGCGCCCACAATAGGAACAAAGACGCTGAGTAAGACCCAACCGATGAAGGTCAGATCTAAGTAAAACAGTTCGGATTTATGCCCGTCCATCAGTTGGCGGGATTTGGTGATGGCCTCATTGGCGGAAAGATGGGGATTTTCCGCCAAAATAAAGGGCATCATGGCGTAGGAATAGGTTTTAACAATGCCGGGGATGATAAACAGCAACGACCAAAGGGTGATAAAGATATTCATCAGCAGTTTCATGCAAAACCCTTCGCCGAAGCGGTCAAACTGGGAAAACAGGGTGGAAACCGAAACTTCCTTTCCGTCCACGATGTTGAGATTAAACTTAGCGTAGCCCAAAGAGACCGCGCCGCCCAGAATGAATTGCACAAGGCCGATGATCGCCGCGCCTAACAGGACGATGATAAGGATCACGGCAATAACGCCAATCCATTGATCGATGAACTGTTCGATTTCAGGGGAAAGTCCGCTTTCTTCCGAAGAGGAATCGGAAAAATCGGGGAGACTAATACTGCCGCCTGAAGTTGAAACGGTGGCACCCAGCAGAGTGGCCAAAAAAGCGACTACAGCGGCCAGCGGCCACTTGCCCCGCAAAGCTTCGCGGGCGCGGCGACGGAATTCAGATGATGATGGCATGGAAGAAACCTCCTTATTGCTTGAGTTTTGCGGCTTCGCGGAGCCGTTGGGAATTATCTAAGATGCGCTTGCGCAGGCGGATGTTGGTGGGGGTAACCTCGATCAGCTCATCGGGGGCGATGAACTCGATGGATTCTTCCAGGCTCAGCCGCTTGGGGGGCACCAGCCGAAGGGCTTCATCCGAGCCGCTGGCGCGCATATTGGTAACGTGCTTTCTTTTGCAAACATTGACGGCGATATCATCCCCCTTGGGATTCATACCGACGATCATACCCTCATAAACCGGAACACCCGCATCGATAAAGAGGGCGCCTCGCTCCTGGGCATTAAAAAGGCCGTAGGTGACCGCTTCGCCGGTCTCAAAGGCGATGAGCGAGCCGCTGGAGCGGCCGGGGATCTCGCCCTTATAGGGTTCATAGCCGTGGAAGATGGAGTTCATAATGCCCTCGCCGCGGGTGGCGGTGAGGAAATCGCTCTTATAGCCGATCAGGCCGCGGGCGGGAACCAAATATTCCAACTTCATGCGGGAGCCGTTGGGCTCCATGGTCAGCATCTCGCCCTTGCGGGAGCCGAGGCGTTCTACCACCGCGCCGACGCAATCGTCGGGCACATCGATGAAAACATGCTCGATGGGCTCGCATTTTTTACCGTCGATCTCTTTATAAAGAACATGGGGCATGGAAACGGCAAACTCATAGCCTTCCCGCCGCATGGTCTCGATCAGGATGGAAAGGTGCATCTCTCCGCGGCCCGCCACCTTGAAGGTATCGGCGGTCTCGCCCTCTTCTACCCGCAGGGAAACGTCCTTCAAAAGCTCCCGCATCAGCCGATCGCGGAGATGGCGGGAGGTAACAAACTTGCCCTCGCGGCCGGCGAAGGGGCTGTTGTTGACCATGAAGTTCATCTCCAGGGTGGGCTCGCTGATCTTAACAAAGGGGAGCGGTTCGGGGGTATCAGCGGCGCAGAGGGTCTCGCCGATGGTAACGTTTTCAATGCCCGAAAAGGCAACGATATCGCCCACCTTCGCTTCGGTGATGGGTACGCGGTTTAAGCCCTCGATGGCAAAGAGCGCCTGCACCCGCCCTTTGCGGATGGTTTCGGGGTGATGATAGTTGCAGATGGAAAGCTCCTCATTCTGGCGGATGACGCCCCGCTCTACCCGACCGATGCCGATCCGGCCGACGAAATCATTATAGTCGATGGAAGAGACCAGCATCTGCAGAGGCTCTTCCTCCTCCCCTTCGGGGGCGGGGATCTGCTCTAAGATCTTATCAAAGAGGGGGGCAAGGTCCACGCCCTTTTCGTCGGGGGTGAGGGAGGCGGTGCCTTCCCGACCGGAACAGAAGAGGATGGGGCTATCGAGCTGCTCATCCGTTGCGCCCAGCTCGATCAAAAGCTCCAATACCTCATCCACCACTTCCAGGGGGCGGGCATCGGGGCGATCGACTTTATTGACAACAACGATGATCTGATGGCCCATCTCCAGCGCCTTTTGCAAAACAAAGCGAGTCTGGGGCATCGCACCCTCAAAGGAATCCACCAGCAAAAGAACGCCGCTCACCATCTTTAAGATCCGCTCCACCTCGCCGGAGAAATCGGCGTGGCCCGGGGTATCAACGATGTTGATCTTGGTATCCTTCCAATGGGCGGCGGTATTTTTAGCTAAAATGGTGATACCGCGCTCCCGCTCCAGGTCGTTGCTATCCATCACACGGTCGGCCACCGCCTGATTGCTGCGAAAAACACCGCCCTGCTTGAGCATCTCATCCACCAAGGTGGTTTTTCCATGGTCAACGTGGGCGATGATGGCAATATTTCTTAAATCTTCTCGTTTCATAAACACCCTTCTTTAAAGCTTCATATTTTATCCAAAAATGTATTATATCAAAAAAATCATAAAATTACCATATCTATTTTGCTGAAATTGGGGATTTTTTGCCCCTTCTTTCCAAACAATATAGAAAAAGGAGTGATATAAATGATAAAGGGCAAGGATCTGATCCTATTTTTGGCAGTTCCGCTTTTGGTGATCGGCCTGCTGTTTATGGCCAGCGCCGATGGGAGCGTATCCTCCACCGCGGGGCATGAATGGTATTTTAAGCCCAATGAGGAGCACCGCCAGCCTGAGGTGATCGGGGAGATCGACCTGCAAGGGCGGTCGGTGCTCTATTGCGGCAATGCGGAGGAGAAAAAGGTGGCGCTGACCTTTGATGCGGGCTTTGATAAGGGCACCCATGGGCAGATTTTGGATACCCTCAAGGAAAAAGGGGTAACGGGCGCATTTTTTGTCGATGGAAATTTCCTCAAGCAAAATGAGGCGGTGGTGCGGCGAATGGCCGCCGAAGGGCATATCATCGGCAATCATACCTTAAACCATGCGGATATGACCAAGCTGACCGATCTTTCCACCTATCGGGCGCAGGTGGAGGGCTGGAATGAGATTTTGCAGGGCTACGGCATCATCCCATCGGGCTATTTTCGCTATCCCTGCGGAAGATTTTCCGAGCGGGCGCTGGACTATAATGAAAAGCTCGGGCTGAAAAGCGTTTTCTGGAGCTTCGCCTATTACGATTGGGTAGAGAATGATCAACCTGACCCCGAGGCGGCAAAGCAAAAGATCTTAAGCCGCATGCATAACGGCTGCATTTTATTGCTCCATTCCACCTCCCAAACCAATGCGACGATTTTGGGCGATCTGATCGATGCTCTGCGAAACGAAGGCTACAAGATCGTAAGTCTTGATTCTCTTTGAGAAGAAAAACAGCGAGATATTTTTTGCTTGCAAAAAATGCGATATAGTTGCATGAGGCAACCGCGATATGTCTTTGGACGCGATATATTTGCCTTTGGCAAATGTTAAGGAGTGGCTACGCCACATTTTAATGAAAATCCGGTCTGTTTGCAGACCGGATTTTTTCCTTCGTATTTTCCAAATAGTTTTGGAAAATATATAGCGTTTGTTTCTTTCTATGAACAAACATATCGCATTTTCAAAGAAAATATATCGCATTGCGTAGCAATATATCGCGATATCTTTCTCATAGAATGGTATGAGGTGGTTTTTTATGCAAGCGTTTTTTGAAGCGGCATTTTCCTCTTCCTTGGGAGCGATGGTGGTCGTCATTACCTTGGGGGTATTATTCGTCAACGGCTGGACCGATGCGCCCAATGCCATTGCATCGGCCATCGCCACCCGCGCCCTGACCATGGGGCAGGGGGTGCTTATGGCGGGGATACTCAACGGCCTTGGCGGCTTGGCGGCACTGACCTTAGGGGATAAGGTGGCCGAGACGGTTTTGAACCTGGGAAATTTTTCTGCCGACGCGGGGGCGGCGGCCTTGGCCGCCGCCATGCTGGCGGTGATTCTATGGGCGGTGGCAGCATGGTGGTTTGGCATCCCCACCAGCGAAAGCCACGGGCTGATGGCCGCCTTGATGGGCGCGTCGCTGGCCCTTTCGGCGGGCGGCATCTCCCTGCCCGCCTTGGGGCGGGTAGCCTGCGGGCTGATCTTTTCGGTGGGGCTGGGATATTTAGGAGGGATGGGCTTTTCTGCCCTCTTTGCAAAAATAGGGGCAAGGCCCGCCTTTTGGCGGGGCGGGCAGATGGTTTCTGCGGCCTTAATGGCCTTTGCCCACGGCCTGCAGGATACCCCGAAATTCGCCTCTATTTTGCTCCTGGGCAAAAGCCTTTGGGGCGCGGGAGCTTCGGAGGAGCTTCCCCTATGGATGCTTCTTTTATGCAGCGCGGTGATGTCCGCCGGGACGCTGCTGGGCGGCGGGCGGATCATCCGCAAGGTGGGGGAGGAGATGGTGGTAATGGATCAGCGGCAGGGTTTTGCCGCCGATCTGGCAGGAACGGTCAGCCTGCTTTTATCCACCTTGCAGGGCTTGCCTGTCAGCACCACCCATGCCAAGACCTGCGCCATGATGGGAGCGGCGGGGCAGGTGGACCGCAAGATCGCGGGCTCCATGTTCCTTGCCTGGGGGCTGACCTTCCCCATCTGCGGGGGGCTTGCTTTTTTGCTTGCAAAACTATTTTTTCTGTTCCCTTTTTAATTTCTTTATGATATAATATCCGCACAAGGAACCTGCGAACATTGGTGTTTGCTGATGTTGCGGATATTATACGATGTCCAATTTTCTCGCCTGCGAGGCAGGCAACCGAAAATGATGGACAATTATATCAAAATGCGTTGCATTTATGATATAATCTTTTTAGAAATATAAAAAAGGGGGAATTTGCAATGTTTTGTTTTGCACCGACTGTTTATCTTTTTGAGGATCAATATCAGATCATGGTTAAAACCAAGGAGGAATGTATCCTTTGGGTGAAGGTGGGCGACCGCTGTTATTATGACCATTCGGGCGGGATCATGCGCTCGGATGTGCGGGTCCATCGGGTGAGCGTACCCCAAGCCTTGCTGGATGAAGCAAAAGGATATACCGTTTGCTATAAAAAGATGATCGAGCGCACCGCTTATTTTCCCAAGATGGAAGATATTGTGGAGGTTCCCTTCACTTTCCGCCCCTGCATGGGAAGCGGCGCAAAATTCTATCATGTGGCAGATGTTCATGCCAAGACCGATCCCGCTAAAGCGGCGGCAAAATTTGTCGACCGCATCGATTGCCTGATCCTCAATGGGGATGTGCCCGAGGACTGCAGTACCGAGCAGGGCGGCATCGATATTTTGGATTTCACCGGCGAAGTGGGCAAAGGGGAGATTCCCACCCTCTTTATTCGGGGCAATCATGATACCCGCGGCGCCTTTGCCGAGCACCTGGAGGAATATATTCCCCATCGGGAGGGCAGAACCTATTTCACCGCGCGGATGGGCGATACCTGGATGCTCTGCCTGGATTGCGGCGAGGATAAGCCCGATGACCATGCCGCCTATAACGGCATCAACTGCTTCCATCAATTCCGCCTGGATCAGACCGCGTGGCTTCGCGAGGTCATCGCCAAGGAGGACTATAAGGCCGAAGGCATCCGCCATCGCTGGATCATTGCCCATCATCCCTTCTCCAGCGTTTTGGAAGAGCCCTTTAATATTGAATTGGATATTTATGGCGAATGGTGCGATCTGGTTAAAAAGATCGAGCCTGAGGTGATGATCTGCGGTCATATGCATCGAACCGGCCATTTCCTGCCCGGCGGGCGGCATGATACCCTCGGCCAGCCCTGCCCCATCTGCATCGGCGGCCGCCCCGATTATAAGGGGAAGGATACCTTTGAGGCCGCGACCTTTGAGCGGGTGGGCGAGGATCTGATCTTTAAGATCATCAACCACCTGGGCAATTGGAAGAATACAGCCATTGTCGGTAAATCGGAAGAAACGATCATTCAGGAATGAAAATTACATATA
Organism: Clostridia bacterium; assembly: GCA_017442025.1. Lineage (GTDB taxonomy): Bacteria > Bacillota > Clostridia > Oscillospirales > QAKW01 > QAKW01. Next base: position 5,372 of record JAFSBD010000111.1, on the reverse strand, counting down.
GTAAAAGAAAAACCTTGAGTTTATCCATCAACGCTGCGGGGGAGCCGGAGGTGCGCGTCCCCCTGGGTTGCCCTTCTTGGGTAATTGAAGGGTTTATTCAAAAGCATCGCCGCTGGATCGAAAAGAGGCTGGCGGAGCAAAAGCAAAAAAAGCAGTATACCCCTGCAGAGATCGAGCAACTGCGCCAAAGGGCGAAGGAACTTTTGCCCCAAAGGGTGGCTTATTATGCGCCCCTTATGGGGGTAAGCCCCGCCTCGGTCAGGATCACCTCTGCCAAGACCCGCTATGGGAGTTGCAGCGGTAAAAACGCCATCTGCTTTTCCCTCTATCTGATGGAAAAGAGCCCGCGGGCGGTGGACTATGTGGTAGTCCATGAACTGGCTCATATCAAGCAGCATAACCATAGCCCCGCATTCTACAAAGAGATTGAAAAAATACTTCCCGACTATCGGGAACGGATAAAGGAACTGAAAGCAACGTGATCAAAAAGTTTATTTCCTATTATAAGCCCCATTGGAAGCTCTTTTGGGCGGATATGTTCTTTGCCACCCTCGGCGGCGGCATCGCGCTGGTGATTCCCCTTATGGTGCGGTTTATTACCGGGGATGTGATCAACCGGCCCGATGCTTTGCAATGGATCTTAATCATCGCCGCGGCAATGGTGGGGCTGATCGTCCTGGAGGCCTATTGCACCTATTTCACCGCCAACTACGGGCATGTTATGGGCGCGAAGATGGAATATACCATGCGGGCGGAATTATTTGACCATTATCAAAAGCTTTCCTTCAGCTTCTATGATAATCAGAAGGTGGGCCATCTGATGAGCCGCATCGGCAACGATCTTTTTGATATTGCCGAGCTGGCGCACCATGGCCCTGAGGATATTTTTATCTCGCTGATGAAGCTGGTGGGCTCGCTGATCATTATGATGAGCCTCAATTGGAAGTTGGGCGTTGCGGCCCTGCTGATCCTGCCGGTGATGATCCTCTTTGCCGCCAAATGCAATAAAAAGATGCGGGCGGCCTTTAAGCGCAGCCGCGAAAAGATCTCGGAATTCAATGCGGGGATGGAGGATAATCTTTCGGGCATTCGGGTGGTAAAATCCTTTGCCAACGAAGGGGAAGAGGGCAAAAAATTCGCCGTTGTCAACGACGGGCTGTTGGATGCCAAAAAATATGCCTATAAAAATATGGGCATCTTCCATTCGGGCCTCGGCGCATTTACCACCTTTATCACCATCGCCGTTTTGGTGGTGGGTGCGATTCTGATCACTTATAAGCAGTTGACCGCCACCGATCTGGTTACCTTTGTTCTTTATATCAATAACTTCACCGAGCCGGTGCGCAAGCTCATTAATTTCACCGAGCAGTTCCAAAACGGTGCGACCGCCTTCGGGCGTTTCCGCGAGATGATGGAAGTGCCCATCGAGATTGTGGACGAAAAGGATGCGGTTTTGCCGCCCCGCTTTGAGGGTGCGGTGGAGTTTCGCGATGTTTCCTTCCACTATCCCGAGCATGAAAAGACGGTTCTTTCCAAGGTTTCCCTGCAGGTTCAGCCCGGGGAATATATCGCGTTGGTGGGCGAATCGGGCGCAGGGAAATCCACCCTTTGCAACCTGATCCCTCGCTTCTATGAGGTGAGCGACGGCGCGATTTTGATCGACGGCGAGGATATCCGCCGCTATACCCTTAAAGGTCTGCGGGATCAGATCGGCATGGTGCAGCAGGATGTTTACCTCTTTGCGGGAACGGTGATGGAAAATATTCGCTACGGCCGCCCCGAGGCTACCGATGAGGAGATCATCGAGGCCGCCAAAAAGGCCAACGCCCATGAATTTATTATGGCGCTCCCCAATGGATATCATACCGATATCGGCCAGCGGGGCATCAAGCTTTCGGGCGGGCAGAAGCAACGTCTTTCCATCGCGCGGGTCTTTTTGAAAAACCCGCCCATTCTGATCTTTGATGAGGCTACCTCCGCCCTCGATAACGAAAGCGAGCGGGTGGTGCAGGAAAGCCTGGAGACCCTTGCCAAGGATCGGACAACCTTTGTGATCGCCCACCGCCTTTCCACCATCCGCAATGCCAAACGGATATTGGTTCTTACCGAAGAGGGCATTGCAGAACAAGGTTCGCACGCTGAACTGCTTGAAAAGAATGGAATATATGCCGAACTCTACAATATGCAATTTAACTAAGAAAAAGCCTCCCTTTGCACAAGGGAGCCTTTAAGTTCAGGAGTTTATCATGAGAGTTGCCATTATCGGATCTCGCGACCTTTGGGTTGGGGATTTTGAAAAATATCTGCCCGAAGGGGTAGAGGAGATCGTTTCGGGCGGGGCCCGCGGGATCGATACCGCCGCGCGGCAATATGCCAAGGAAAAGGGGATCAAGCTGACGGAATTTTTCCCCGATTATGCCACCTATGGCAAGCGCGCACCCCTTTTGCGCAATTTGGAGATCATCGATTATTGCGATATGGTCTTGGCCTTTTGGGACGGGCAATCCCACGGCACCCGATTTGTCATCGAAAACTGCCGCAAAAAGGGCAAGCCCTGCAAGATCTTTTTGAAGAAATAAAAAACGTTCGAAAGCAAAAACGGTGTGGACCATAAGGTCCACACCGTTAGACTGTCAAAAAAGGCACAGACCGCAGAAAAAGAAGAAAAGCAAGGGTTTTGTGCTATTTAAAAAAACACAGCGGGAAAGAGTTTCTACTCTTTCCCGTTTTTCTTTATTTTGAAAAGGTCGGAAAGTGCGATTATTTTCTTTTGCATCGAACCGTTACGCGCTGTTCGCCCCCTTTAGCGCAGGTAAACAGCGTTAGATCCCAGCCCCCTGATTGCATATCCGAAACCGCAGTTCCGTCTAATTTCAAAAGTTCGCAAACCGCAAAAAGATGCGATCTTCCATAAGCATCCATAAATGCAATCTCATCGCCGATCTGCAATGTATTCAGCGAACCGAAATGGCTTTTATAGTTATGCGCAGCAATGATCATGTCGTTGGTTTCGATCCCGCCGGCATAGCGGCACGGCGCTGATTTTAAACGGGCGTAATTCCACTCATCGTAAACCGGAAGCTCCACGCGAAGCTTTTCGATAATAACCTTGCCGCAAAAAGCATCCCCGTCTATATTGATGATGGGCGCGCTATCGTTATGGCCCTGCTCGCTGTTAAATTTCGTTAAAATTTCGGTGGCCTTTTGCCCTGCATTTTTATCCTCAACAACATTATAAAGATACCATCCGCCTGCAATTGACAGCAAAATACAACCAATCAGCAAAAAAGCCAATCCTTTATTTTTTCTCGCCATTTTTCTTTACCCCTATCTCATAGACGCCGAGCAAAATAAAGCAAGCACCGGCAATGGTAATCAGAAGAATGGGCCACCAATACTGGCCGGTTTGCGGAAGCCTTTCGCCTGCATAGGTATTTGTTACGACAAAACCGTTTAAATAATCCCCGCTATAATCGGCTTTATAGTTGGCGACCGCTTTTTCGCGGATAGAATAATTTCCGTCTTTGGGGAGGTTTGAAAAGGTATGCGCCCAACCGTTTTTTTCGCTCAGCTCGATGGATGCCGCAACCGCGTTGCCATTCAAAAGCTCCACCGTTACCGCTTGGGGACGCTTTTTGGATGCGTTATTTTTATCGTCCCATTTCTTCAAAACATAAATATTGATCTCATTGGGAGCATGCTCTTCCAGCTTGGGGTCGGAAGGCACTTCGTAACATAATACCCCGCCCGCCTCATAGGGCAGAAAAACAAAATACGGATTAAATGTGAAGGTGCTCTCTTCTTCAGGAAAGATCAGCCATATGCCCAAGGGCAGATCGGTAAAGGTTGCTTTGCCGTTTTCGGATGTTACAGACTGTTTATCGATATGATGATCTTGGATATAGGCGGCAACGGTTTTTGCTGCCGTTTCATTCGGGTTATTTATAATACCGGCGATGGATATGCCGGAAGTTTCAAATGCTTTTGCCGGGGAATAGCCGGTGTTATTTAGCTCGGCAATTCGGCAAGCATGGACTGTTAGACCGTTAACAGCCTTTTTTTCTTGATCCTCAAGCAAAACGGTGATCTTGCCGCTTTGCGCTGAAGCAAAGCAGGGAAGGGCCGAAACGGCCAAGAATAAAAGGGTCAAGCCCAATATAAATAATCTTTTAAGGGTTGCTCTCATCTGTTATTTCGCCGCCTTTTTCTGTGGTTGCCGTTTTCCTTTTGCGGATATCCCGTAATTTTTTCACGGCAATAAATATAATACATAAGCCGATCAGGGAGAAGGTCAGGAGGTATTTCATATCAATATTTAAAAGTTCGTTGGTGATACCGTCCTCTTTGGCGGAAAGATCCGCTCCGTCTACCCGCACACCCCGCACTAAAAGTCTATGGGAGTTGACACCGTAGGGGGTGCAGGTAACAAGCGTAACACAGTCTTTTCCGCTGATTACATTAAGTCTTGATACTTCATCCGGTTCCACAATCGAAACATCATCTATTTTATATTCCAGGACCTCGTTTAACACATGAAGATAGAATCGGTCACCCACCTTGAGATGATCGATATTGGTTAGCAATTTGGCTGAGGGCAGGCCGGTATGACCCGCGAGAACACAATGGGTGCTTTCTCCGCCAATCGGCAAATGGGTTTCGGGAACATGGCCGATCCCCTTTTGCAGCACATTTTCATCGATGGAATGATAAATAATGAGCGATACGCTGATTTTAGGAATTTCAACATATCCCATAACACCGTTTCCTGCGGTGTTGAGAACCTCTTCATAGGTTAAACCAAGCTCTTTTAGTTTATCATGGTCGTTATGATTTTCGTTAAAAGCAACCGCATCCGCCATTGCTTCGTTCAGCTGTTCGGGAGGGGTATTCTCGAAGGAATCCACATAATCTCCGATGAGCTTACGGTTTAGATATTGGTTATATAAATTGCTGACGGTAGGATAAAGAAAGAGGGAAAGACCGCAGAGAAAAATTACCGCAACAATAATGGTCGGTAAATGCTTCTTCATGGATCTTTCCCTCCTTTCAGTTATCTATTTTGGGTTTAGAAAAAGAAATAGCTTTGCGGGGTGGCTAAAAGGGAAGTCGCTCCGTCAAAAACGAATATTTCTTTTAGGCCACACTACTTCTTTTTCTTGAAGTAAAAAAAGCAACTGCACCTGCCATTAAAACAATACCGAGAATGGTAAAGAGTGTGGTACCCATACCGCCGGTTTCGGGCAGAGCCGAGCCGGGCGCGTTGGTGATACCTACATAATAAGCCTGAACGGTTTCATCAATAGTAATGCGGGTGAATTTGCCGGGTGCTTCGGTGCGGGTAGCCTCGGTGATGATTGCGTTGGCGATGACCG
>JAFSBD010000110.1 GCA_017442025.1 Clostridia bacterium | reverse complement strand
TGGGCTTTTTCGCCCATGCCGAGGCTTTTTTCTTGACATGAAAGTGAAATATTGGTATTATATAGGATATATTGTTAAAAATATATTATATATATAGATTCTACTAAGGAGAAATTCAAATGACCCAAAGCGAAATCAAAGAAAGAATTCAGGCGGTTGTAACCGATAAGTTTGCCTGCGATGCAGAGGATGCAACCGTTCGCCAGATGTATGAAAGCGTTGTAACGATGGTCGTTAAAGAGCTTTCCCGCCGCCGCAAGGCCGGCAACAAAAAGGTCTCCGAGCAGGAGGCCAAAAAAGTCTACTATATGTCGATGGAATTTCTGATCGGCCGCTCCCTCAAAAATAATCTCTATAATATGGGGATGGAAGAGGATGTCCGCGCTGTTTTGGCAGAGATGGGTGTCGATCTGGAGCAGCTTTATGAGATGGAGCCCGATGCGGGCCTCGGCAACGGCGGTTTAGGGCGCCTGGCTGCCTGCTACCTCGATTCTCTCACCGCCTGCGATTATCCCGCCACCGGCTTTTCCATCCGCTATGAGTTCGGTATCTTCAAGCAGGTCATCATCGATGGCTGGCAGATGGAGTTCCCCGATAACTGGCTGGAGCTGGGCGGCGGCTGGCTGGTTCCCCGCCCCGATGAAGCTCAGGAGATCCATTTCGACGGTAACGTGGAAGAGCTCTGGAGCGAGGATGGGCTCAAGACCGTTCATTCCAATTATTATAAGGTTCTGGCTATCCCCTATGATCTGCTGATCTCCGGCCATGATTCCAAGATCGTCAATAAACTGCGCCTTTGGGGTGCCAAGAGCATGGAGAATTTCGATATGAGCCTCTTCTCCCGCGGCGAATACCTCAAGAGTTGCGAAGGGGATGCCAAGGCGGAAGCCATTTCCCGCGTCCTCTATCCGGCCGACGATCATGAAGAGGGTAAATCCCTGCGCCTGCGCCAGCAATATTTCTTCGTTTCGGCCTCCCTGCAGAACATTCTGGCCGATCACCTCAAGAAATACGGCACGCTGGATACCCTCCCCGATAAAGTAGTCGTTCATATCAACGATACCCATCCCGCCCTCTGTGTACCCGAGCTGATGCGCCTGCTGATGGACGATCATGGGTACTCCTGGGATAAGGCCTGGGCCATCACCTGCAAGACCCTCGCCTATACCAACCATACCGTTATGAGCGAGGCGCTGGAAAAATGGTCCATCGGGCTGTTCTCCGCCCGCCTGCCCCGCATCTATACTATCGTTCAGGAGATCAACCGCCGCTTCTGCGAGATGGTCTATAATAAGCATCCCGAAATGCGCCATGTCATGGATCAGATCGCGGTGATTGGCGACGGTATGGTGCGGATGGCCAACCTTTGCGTGGCCTGCTGCTATAGCGTCAACGGCGTTTCCGCCCTGCATAGCGACATTCTGAAGGAAGATCTCTTCAAGCATTATCATGCCATCTTCCCCAATAAGCTCACCAACGTCACCAACGGCATCGTCCACCGCCGCTGGCTCTGCGAATCCAACCCCTGGCTGACCGACCTGATCAAAGAGCTGATCGGCGATGGGTTTGTAGGCAACGGCGCGGATCTGGAAAAGCTGATGGCATTTAAAGACGATGAATCGGTGCTCAAGCGTCTGCCCGAGATCAAGCGGCAGAACAAACTGCGCCTGGCGAAATATATCGAAAATTCCTGCGGCATTAAAGTCAGCCCCGATTCCATCTTCGATGTTCAGGCCAAGCGGTTGCATGAGTATAAGCGTCAGTTGCTCTGCGCTCTGCATATCTATGACCTCTACCGCCGCATCAAGTATGAAGGCCTGAAGATCCATCCCCGCACCTTTATCTTCGGTGCTAAGGCTTCGGCCGGCTATATCATGGCCAAGGAGATCATCCGCTTCATCTGCGCCCTGGGCGATATGATCAATAATGATCCCGCCATCGGCGATATGCTGAAGGTGGTTTTCCTGGCCGACTATAAGGTTTCTCTTGCTGAGATCCTGATGCCCGCCGCGGAAGTCAGCGAGCAGATCTCTCTGGCCGGTAAGGAAGCCAGCGGTACCGGCAACATGAAGTTCATGATCAACGGTGCCCTCACCTTAGGCACGCTGGACGGTGCAAACGTGGAGATCAACCAGCAGGTGGGCGATGAGAATATGTTCCTCTTCGGCCTCACCACCCCCGAGGTCAACCGCTGGAAGGCGGATGGCTACCATCCCGACCAGCTTTATCGCAACGATCCCCATCTGCGGGAGATGCTGGATTCCATCCTGCGGGATGGCATCGGCGGCAAGGGCTTTGAGTCTATCGTTCGCTACCTGATCGGGCCCGATCCCTATATGGTTCTGGCTGATTTCAATTCCGATAAGGATGCCCAGGCCAAGATCAACGAAGCCGATGGCGACACCCTTAAATGGACCGGCATGTCGCTGGTCCATATCGCCAAGGCAGGCTTCTTCGCCTCCGACCGCGCGGTCCGTGAATATGCCGATAATATTTGGAACCTCAAGCCTATTGAGTAATCACAAAAAAATCCACCCCTCGGGGTGGATTTTTTATGCTCAAACCTGATTGACAACTCCCGCAAAAAGCGGCAGATCATAGGAATCGGTAATAACGATAATAAAGGGGCGATCCAGGATGAAATCGATCTCCGTCTCTTTATCGATAGAAGAATATTTTAAAACATCCTGCTTAACGAAAGAGGCCGCGGCGCAGCCCTCCTCATCGATCATGATCCTGGCGGCGTGATCCACCGCCAGCCGAGAACCTTCCAATCCCTCGCCTAAGGGCGAAAAATCCGCCTTTTGGGCGTTGAAAACAGCGTTAACGCCCATCTGCTTGAACTTTTCCTCTGCATTCATCTTCGCCGCATTGGTTTGAATATCAAATTTGGGCACCGCATAATTGATCTTCATAGATTGGTAATTGGATTCGCTTGCCGCGCCCTTTAAATACTGCGTGAACTCTTCCTGCCCCAAAAGCGCTTCCGGAGCGGTTCCTTCCTTGGGCAGGATAAAATGCATATGCCCTCCTCCGCCGAGGAGCTTTTCGGCCGCAATGAATTGCGCGCCTTTATAAATATCGTCGCTTTCGCTGATATACATAAAGTCGCAGGTAGTATCCCCTGCCGCACCGTGGAAGGTGGCGGGTGCGGTTTTATCCTCATCGAATTTTTGGAACCATGCGCTCTTATAATAGACCGTTGTTGCCAGAGTGATCACCGTATTGGGATCCATCTCCAACGCGCCGACCTGCTCCTGCAGCAGACCGCCGGTCTGCTCGTTGAGCCATTTTTTCAGCTCTGCCTCATAGGCGGAAGATCCCATCTGCCCTTGATAAGAGGATGCAAAATAATGATCCGCTAACGCCTCAAGAGTTTCTTCATGATAGGCAATATCCTCGTCTAACCAAAGGGAAGAGGCCAAGAGCCGTTGGGCCGATTCACTATCGCAATAAGTACTTTCCCAATAGGCCAGGCAGGTTTTTCGCAACGTTTCCATGTTCCTCACTCTAAGAGCGTTCAAAATCTGCTGCCGAGATGTTCCGTCGGTGATCTCCGCCAGCATCCCCAACGCCAGAAACATATTACCGGGGGAGTAGGCGGCATTCTCCTGCCCCGCATTGCTCAAAAAGGTTTTGATGGATCCGATCAGAAAATTCTGCGCATCCCGAACCTCTTCATATTTATGATTCTCCCGAAAATAGAGCGGCTCCTGCAACAAGCGCACTTTGCTCTCTTGGGCGATTTCCTCCTTCGGCTGCTCCGCAGAAGGCTTTTGCTCCCCTTCTGTTTCTCCCGCATCTGTGGGTTGATCCGAAGGGAGATCCTGAGGCACTTTTTCTGTTTCCGGGGTTTCAACAAGGGTATCGGCGGCCGCGTTCTCTTCTCTCGGCTTTTTGCAGCCGGAAAAGCTAACCATCAGCAGCATCAGGCAACAAAGCATGGCTAAGGTTCGTTTCATCATCAAAAGCACCTCCTTAATTTCATTATATGCTTGTGTCAAGTTAGGGACAAATTCGCCCTTGGCTCTCTCTGACGAGGGAGCTGTCAGCGAAGCTGACTGAGGGAGAGAAAACCACCCCTCCGTCAAAACTTCGTTTTGCCACCTCCCCTGACAAGTGGAGGCTACCATTTTCAACTTGTGGAAGTCATTTCCACAAGTTAATAATCCCGCATAACAACAAACATTTTCTTTAACTTAATATAACATTTTTTGCTGATATTTTCAAGTTATATATACAAATAGAGTTATCTCACAAGTACGAGATAACTCTATTTTTGATAGTATGACAAAAATCATACC
>JAFSBD010000109.1 GCA_017442025.1 Clostridia bacterium | reverse complement strand
GCTTCCGTCTCGATTTTCTCGAGACTCTCAGACCCATGGATTCCTTTTCCGAGGACTATGTTTTCTACTATTGGCTCAAGCTCAAACTCCTCTCCCGTATCAGTAAGTTTGATAAGAAAATCGGCGAAGAAGAATACAAAAACATCTATAACTCCATTATGAACAAGGATAGATTGGAGGCTGCTCAATGACCGCAAATAAAGGTAAGGTTGTAAGTATAAACGGAAACCTGGTGTCGGTTGAATTCGAAGGCCATGTTTTCATGAATGAGATCTGCTATGTTAAGGTGGATAATACCGCGCTCAAGAGCGAGGTGATCCGTATCCGCGGCAATATCGCGCAGATCCAGGTCTATGAGATGACCGGCGGCATTAAATGCGGCGACGAGGTGGAATTCAGCGGCGAGATGCTCTCCGCCCAGCTAGGGCCCGGTCTGCTGGGGCAGATCTATGATGGCCTGCAAAACCCCCTGCCGGTGCTGGCCAAGCAGGCAGGCTGGTTTTTGGAGCGCGGCGTTTATGCCGAGGGCTTGAATGCCGAAAAGAAATGGGAGTTTACCCCCACCGCGCAGGTCGGTGCGACCTTGCGCGCAGGCGAGGTGATCGGTACCGTACCCGAAGGTCCCTTTACCCATAAGATTTTTGTTCCCTTCCATCTGCTGGGCAGTTATACCCTGAAATCCATTGTGGAGAAGGGCAAATATACCGTAAAGGAGACCGTTGCGGTGTTGACCGATGAGCGCGGGCGGGAGGTTCCCGTTGCGCTGTCCTTCAATTGGCCGGTGAAGCGTGCCGTGAAGTGCTATGCCGAGCGGTTGGCACCCACCGAAACGATGGAGACCAAGGTTCGCTTGATCGATTCCTTCTTCCCGGTAGCCAAGGGCGGCACCTACTGTATCCCCGGCCCCTTCGGTGCAGGCAAGACCGTTCTGCAGCACACCACCTCCAAGAACGCCGACGTGGATATCGTGATCATTGCCGCTTGCGGTGAGCGTGCGGGCGAGGTTGTGGAAACCATCACCGAATTCCCCGAATTGATCGACCCCAGAACCGGTCGTTCCCTGATGGAGCGTACCATCATTATCTGTAATACCTCCTCCATGCAGGTTGCAGCCCGTGAGGCTTCCGTTTATACCTCGGTAACGCTGGCAGAGTATTATCGCCAGATGGGCTTGAACGTTCTGCTGTTGGCTGATTCCACCTCCCGTTGGGCGCAGGCTCTGCGTGAGATGTCCGGCCGTTTGGAGGAGATCCCCGGCGAGGAAGCCTTCCCCGCTTATCTGGAATCCTATATCGCGGCATTCTATGAAAGAGCAGGCTGTGTGCGCTTGCTCGACGGTAGCATTGGCTCCGTCACCATCGGCGGTACCGTTTCTCCCGCCGGCGGTAACTTCGAAGAGCCTGTTACCCAGGCGACCCTGAAGGTGGTCGGTGCCTTCCACGGCCTCTCCCGTGAGCGCTCCGATGCGAGAAAATATCCCGCCATCGACCCGATGATCTCCTGGTCGAAGTATCAGTGTGTTAT
>JAFSBD010000108.1 GCA_017442025.1 Clostridia bacterium | reverse complement strand
TTCCCCCAGATCGATGCGGATCTGGCCGTGCCACTCGCCCTTCAGCTCATAGGTGCCGGGGCGGTTGATATGCAAAACCGCATTCTGATAGGCCTCTTCCGCCGAATGCATCATTTGGGACGGAAAGCCGCTCTTCATGGCGGGCAGGGTGGAGAAGATATATTTTTCCAGCCCCTTGGCCTCGTAAAAATAGACCCATTCCATCTCGCCGTCGTAGGAGACTTTTTTGAATTTGCTCTCCTCCAGCTGCGGATAGTAAAAAATATCATGGGCAATATAGACCCCCGCGTCCTCGGCGGGCTTGGTGCCGGTATAATATTCCGGCTCTTCCTTTGCAGGATCGATATGCCAGGTATAGTCATAGGCTTCTACCGCCTGCCCGTCCAAAAGAGCAGAATGGGTATAGCTCTCTCCGTTCTTTTGGGATTGAAGCTCTAAGGTAAAAAACCCTTCGGCTTCGGTTGCAAAAGCGGGGAAGATGCTCCCCAAGATCATGATGCAGGCCCAAACGGGGGCCAGAATGCGGGATAATACTTTCATGGCTTACGCCCTCCTTTATGGACTCTATACTACCATAAATTTGTATCTTTTTCCAGTCCTGACCGTAAATATTTTGTAAATTCCACCCCCACTCTTTGACATTTTCCCCCAAAGCCGTTATACTTATTTCATGATGAAAAGGAGTGGATACGCCATGCAAAAAAGCGCGATCAAAGAGCTTTTTCTATATCTCATCGTCGGCGGGATCGCAACGCTCGGCGAATGGGGCATCTTTTTTGCCCTGGATCTTTGCGCGGTGCACTATGCCTTGGCAACGCTGATCGCCTATCTGCTCTCCACCTTTGTCAATTGGCTGGCGGGGCGGCTGCTGGTTTTTAAGGAAAACCGCCCCTCCATCCTCAAAGAGATCGCAAGCATCTACCTGGCAAGCATTCTGGGGCTTTTGCTCAACCTGCTGATCATGTGGATCGCGGTGGACCTGCTGAGCGTAAATGAAATGCTCTCCAAGATCCTCGCCACCGCCCTGGTCTTCGCCTATAACTTCCTGGTGCGGAAATTTTTGATCTATAAAAAGAAAGCGGAGTGAAAATTTCACTCCGCGATTTCTATTTTATAATGTCCTTTTCATGCAGGACCACGCCATTTTCTTTTAATTTTTGCTGCAGTTTTGAAACGTCGAGCGTTGAAAAATCATCGGTCATTGCCGCGGCGGTCCCCGCCGCCTGGCCGGTTACCGCGCAGCAGGGAATGACCCGCATCACATCCCATAAGGTTTCGTTTACCGAAGTGCATCGCCCCGCAACGATGAGGTTTTTCATTTCACGGTGATAAAGGGTTCTGAACGGCACCTCATAGATGGGCCCGCGTTTTTTCCAGTTTGAAACCATACCGATGGAATCCTCAAAATAGGTGTGCATTTCGGTATGCGCCAGTTCATATTCGCCAACGATTTTTCGCGTCATACGATTTTGCGGAATGGTTGCGATGGTGGAAATGACCGCGTTTTCATCCGTTTCTCTCTTTTTCAGCCAATGCTCCAGCGTTATTTTATGGGAAAGGCAAACCTGCTCGGAGATCTCTTTCCCGTCAAGCCCCGAAAACCGGCGGTTGGTAAGCGGTTTTTCTTCCTCTTCGGATCGCCTCTCGTCAGGCGTATCCAAAACACCCACCATTTGCAGATGATAGCCGCTTGGATTACTGTAATAATACCACGCAGCAAGGCCGTTTCCCTGCTCAAACAGGGCAGTAGGCACCCCTGCGAAATGGGCAATATCGCAATCGCCGGTAGCGTCTACAACCGAGCCCACAGAATAGGCCGTCCGCCCGGATTTGTTTTCAACATAAAGCTTCGTGATGCGGTTGTTTTCAGTGGATACGCCGACAACATAACTCCCGTAAAGAATGTCAACACCGTTTTCCAACAGCAGTTTTTCCGCCAAAATGGCAAAAACCTGTGCATTGTATTGCACCTCATACCGCTTGTCTTTTTCGGTTCTTGCTCCGATATTATCAATCCAGTTTCCCGGGTAGCGGGCTTCTGCACCGTAAGTAATGGAAAGTTTAAGCAATTCCTCTGCAATACCAAAGGAAACCTGATGCCCAAACCCGTCGCATAACGGCAAATAGATTGTAACAAGACCGGCGGTTCCCAAGCCGCCAAGCATATATTCTTTTTCAAAAAGAATGACCTTTTTCCCTTCACGCGCCGCCGCAAGTGCGGCGGAGATCCCGGCAAATCCGCCTCCGCAAACGGCAACATCATATTTTTTCATCCAAAATCATCTCCTTTCCCTATATTTTACCATAACCGCCCCAAAAAGCAACAGCGAGGTGAAAATTCACCTCGCTGTTCAGACGGTCCAAAAAGTTACAGATCGCCAAGAAGCTCTTTGATGTTTTGATAAATAAACTGCGGTTTCACATCGCTTTTCGCAACATCCTCCATCGTCCCTTCCCCCGAAAGGACAAAGATGCTGCTGATCCCTGCGTTGACACCGCAGGCGATATCGGTATAAAGCCGATCCCCGATAACCGCCGTTTCCGCGGGAGAAAAGCCGGTCTTCTCCATCGCCAAAAGCGCCATGGTGGGTTCGGGCTTTCCAATGAAGATCGGCCGCCGTTTGGTTGCGTTAAAGAGCATTTCGGCAACCGACCCGCAATCCGGCACACTGCCGTACCATGTGGGGCAGACCCAATCGGGATTGGTTGCAATATAATCCACATTTTTCCCCAACAGAATGCAGGCATCCTCTAATTTTTGAAAGGTCAGTTCGGTATCAAATCCCATGCAAAGGCAATCGATGCCCTCCTCCAAGGTATCGGTGATGGGCAGCCCCGCATCCCGCAGCTGCTCTTTGAAAGAGGCCGTTCCCAAGGCATAGATCTTTTGATAGGCCTTCTTTTGGAGATAAGGGATCGTTGCATCCACCGAGGTCAGAAAATCCTCGGCGGTGGCATGGATGCCCAAACCCTCCAACTTTTTAATATAAGCATGGACGCTTTTGGAAGAATTGTTGGTTAAAAAAATATACCTGCCGCCGATGCTTTTAATATGCTCCAAAAACGGAAGAACCCCCTCAAACAATTCATTGTCGAGATAGATCGTCCCGTCCATATCCAATAAATAGAGCTTTATATCCTTTAAATTTTTCAAAAAATCACCGCCTTTGGTCTATTATACCATAAGAGCCCCGAAAAGCAACAGCGAGGTGAAATTCACCTCGCTTT
>JAFSBD010000107.1 GCA_017442025.1 Clostridia bacterium | reverse complement strand
ATTCTTCCCGTTGGATGCCCTCCTCCCCCAACGCTTCTTCCGCCTTTTGGTAAAGCGATGCAAGGGATACGCCCAAAAACCGCCCTGCTTCCTCCAAAAGAGCCTCATCCCCATGGAGCAACTGCAGGCTCAGCCAGCGGGCAGAAAGCCGCCCTGCGGCGATTTTTTCGGCATCAGGAAGCAGGCGGGCGATGGCGCGCTCCACCGCCTCATCATATTGCACTTGATAGGGGGTCGTTTTCTCCCCCGCCAGCAGATCATCCAGCCGATCGGTGAGGGCGGAAAGGCTCTTTTTCTGCCGCGCAGCGGTGCCCACCACCGGCACGCCCAACCTTTGGGAAAGCCCTTCCAGATCGATGCAGATCTTTTTGCGCCGCGCCTCATCCATCAGATTGACGCAGACGATGGCGCGGTCGGTGATCTCCAGCGTTTGCAACACCAAATTCAGGTTACGCTCCAGGCAGGTGGCATCGCAAACGATGATGGCGGCATCCGGCCCGCCGAAGCAGAGATAGTTGCGCGCCACCTCCTCTTCGGCGGAATGGGCCATCAGCGAATAAGTACCGGGGATATCCACCAGCAGGCAGCGATGCTGCGCGGTGGTGCAATAGCCCCGAGCGTTGGAAACGGTTTTGCCCGGCCAATTGCCGGTATGTTGGTTCATTCCGGTGAGTGCATTAAAGACCGTACTCTTTCCCACATTGGGATTGCCGGCGATGGCCACCGCCGGGCAATCCGCCTCGCGGCCGAAGTTCTTCTCTAAAGCACCCAGCCCCGTTGATCGATTGGTAAGCCCCATAAAAATCTCCTATTGCTTAACAATAATCTTTCGACTGTCCTCCGCCCGAATGGCGATCACCGCCCCTCGGATCAGGTAGGCGGAAATTCCGCCGCCGGGGCTCTCCCCTAAGCATTCCACCGTTGTATTTTCAATCAGTCCGATATCTAAAAGCCGCCTGCGTATGCCGCCTTCATTGAGCAGTTTCCAAACCTGCGCCCGCTCACCCGGTGCAACATCCAGCAGGCTTTTGGCATATTGCATAATGACCCGCCTTTCTGCGTGCAGATACACATTACATTCTATTACGCAAGCAGGAAAATGGTGAAAAAAAAGACTCTCCGCGATGCGGAGAGTCCCTTTTAAGTAAAACTATTTTATTTAATAATCTCGCCGGTAGCATTGCGGGGCAGAGCCACAGCGTTAGCTTCGTCGGTATCGATATGCATCGCATCCGCAAACTTGGGGGATACGCGCAAAACGGTCTCGCCGAAGATGATCTCGCGATCGCCCTTTACCTTAACGGAAACGATCTGACCGTCGGTAAAGCCTTCCTTCTCGGCGGTCTCGGGGGTCATATGGATATGACGCTTGGCGGCAACAACGCCTTCTTCGATGGTGATCTCGCCGCAGGGGCCTTTGATGGTGATAGCACCGCTGCCCTTCACATCGCCGCTCATGCGGATGGGAGCTTCCACGCCCAGGGTGCGGGCGTCGGTGAGAGAGATCTCAACCTGGTTCTCGGGGCGGGTGGGGCCCAGAACGCTGACGTGGGTAATGCTCTTCTTAGGGCCGATCAGGTCAACGCGCTCCTCGGAGAGGTACTGACCGGGCTGGGAAAGCTCACGAACCTCGGTAAGCTTTGCGCCCTTGCCGAACAGAATTTCAACAGCCTCTTCCGTCAGATGAACGTGACGGGCAGACATTTCAACCATAATTTCCATTGTTATGTACCTTCCTTAACAAAAAAATTTTATTACCATAATTCTACAACAACCGCCCGCATTTTTCAAGCCTGTTTTTATAGATTT
>JAFSBD010000106.1 GCA_017442025.1 Clostridia bacterium | reverse complement strand
TTCATAATCCGTAAGGATTATTTCATATGGCGCGCCATATTTCATTTAATTTATAACCCTGATTTCGTTGAGTTATAATAC
Source organism: Clostridia bacterium (assembly GCA_017442025.1). Taxonomy (GTDB): domain Bacteria; phylum Bacillota; class Clostridia; order Oscillospirales; family QAKW01; genus QAKW01. Next base: position 2,063 of record JAFSBD010000106.1, on the reverse strand, counting down.
ACTGAAAGAGTTTTTCTTTTCCAAACAGTCTATTTTGGAAAGGATGATCTATACTTATAATATAACTCTATCGTTTTTGGGGGCTTAATATGAAAAAGTTCTGCAGTATCTTTCTAAAAGGAGCATTTATAGGGGGAACGCTCTCTGTGCCGGGGGTCAGCGGCGGTTCAATGGCGATGATCTTGGGGATTTATGAAAAGTTGATTCAAGCAGTAAATATATTGATCGGCCGTGGTGGGGAGAAAAAGAAAGCTATCGGTTTTTTGTCGCTCTTCAGCGTTGGGGCGATCGTTGGAATTTTAGGGATCTCCGGTATCGTTGTTCGATTATTGGATTGCTATCCCATGCAGATGGTGTTCTTCTTTTCGGGTGCTGTTGCAGGTGGTTTACCCTTGATCTATAGAGAGGCTAAAAAGGAGAACATTTCTGTTGTTCATTATATTTACTTGGCGATCGGCGTGGCTGTTGTGGTGTTTTTATCCATACTGCCCAAGGGGCTATTTCAAATAGATGCGGGGGGCGGTTTCTGGAGCGTTACCATGCAGTTTTTAGGAGGGGTTATTGCAGCGATTGCTTTGGTTTTGCCGGGGATCAGTGTTTCCCATATGCTTTATGTTTTAGGGCTTTATAAAGGGATTATGGCGGCGATTGCGGAATTTGATCTAATTGTTTTGCTGCCCTTTGTTTTTGGGGTTTCAGCAGGGGTCTTGCTTTCTGCACGCGGGATGAACTATTTATTTGATCGTTTCCCGGGTTACACTTATTTTGTTATTTTAGGATTCATTCTCGGCTCAATCGGAGAACTACTGAGTTCTGCTTTAGGGGCGGCACCTCCGTTATCTTGTTATCCGTTGATGGTTTTAGGCTTTTGTTCTGTGTATCTAATCTCCGGCAAGAAAAAAGCTTCCGTCTAAATTTCTCTTGCATTTTATAAGTAGAAATATTAAAATAAATACAATGCTATATAAGGATTGAACGGATCGTGAAAAAGATAATAGTTATTGGAGGCGGACCGGCCGGCTTAATGGCGGCAATCACTGCGGCGAAAGCCGGCGGATGCGTTTCTCTGATCGAACAAAATAATATGCTTGGCAGAAAGCTTCTGATAACCGGAAAAGGTCGTTGCAACGTCACGAACTTTTGCCCCGAGGATGAACTGATTTCTCAGGTTGTAACAAATCCGAAATTCCTCTATTCTGCATTTAATGCTTTTAATGCCTACGATGCTTATGCGTTTTTTGAGGAACAGGGCGTACCCTTGAAGATCGAACGAGGAAACCGTGTTTTCCCGGAATCGGATCGGGCGGCGGATGTGCGAGACGCATTGAAGAATGCGGCGCAACAGGCAGGCGTTTTATTTATAAAGAATAAGATTGTTGCGATTTGCGCTGAGCCCCTTTTGGTAAAAGGGGAGAGCGGTGAATACCCTTGCGATGCGGTGATTCTTGCAACCGGTGGCTGTTCCTACCCGCTTACCGGTTCTACCGGGGATGGCTATAAAATAGCTAAAATGTTGGGGCACGCGATTGTTGAGCCGCAACCTTCGTTGGTTGCCCTGGAGGAAGAGGGGAAAATTTGTTGCTCTTTGATGGGTTTATCCCTCAAAAATGTGGAAATCAGCCTTTTTGGCTGCAAAGGAAAAGAACTTTACAGAGAGTTTGGAGAAATGCTCTTTACTCATAAGGGAATTTCGGGCCCGATCGTTCTTTCTGCCTCGTCCTATTTGAAAAAAAGCGATTTTCCCTGCATGGCTGAGATCGATCTTAAACCAGCAATGGACGCCGATATGCTGGACAAACGGTTGCTGAGAGATTTTGAAGCCTTTACGAATAAAGATTTTCTCAACGCTTTGGACAAGCTGTTGCCTAAGAAAATCATCCCTATGATAATTGAGCTAAGCGGAATTGATCCCCATTGCAAGGTTCATCAGATTACGAAAGTTCAACGGGAGCGATTGGTTTACATAATTAAACATTTTCGAATCAAACTAAAAGGAAAGGCAGATTTCTCCGAGGCGATCATCACCTCGGGCGGAATCAACGTTCGCGAGATCGAGCCGCGTA
>JAFSBD010000105.1 GCA_017442025.1 Clostridia bacterium | reverse complement strand
TGACCAGCCGCAGTGAATACCGCCTGCTGCTTCGTCAGGATAATGCCGACCTGCGCCTCACCCCCATCGGCTATGAGATCGGGCTGATCAGCGAGGAGCGGTATCAAAAATTCCAAACGAAAAAAGAAAATATTGAGCGGGAGATCGCCCGCTTGCGCACCACCTATTGCTCCCCGCAAAATGCGCAGCTCAAAGAAATTCTGGAGCAGTGCGGGACCCCGCCCCTTTCGGGCGGTGCATCTCTGGCGGAGCTGATCGCGCGTCCCCAGGTAGGCTATTTTGATCTGGCCCCCATCGACCCCGACCGTCCCACCCTCACCAAGGCGGAAGGGCGGCAGGCAGAGATCTCCATAAAATATGAAGGCTATATCGAAAAGCAACTGGCCAAGGTGCGGGAGTTCCAACGGCTGGAAAACCGCCGCATCCCCGAGGACCTTTGCTATGAAGAGATGATCGGCCTGCGGTTGGAGGCGCGGCAAAAGCTTGCGGCGGTGCGCCCGGTATCCATCGGGCAGGCAAGCCGCATCAGCGGGGTTTCCCCTGCAGATATCAGTGTTTTAATGATCGAATTAGAACAAAGGAAGAACAGAAAATGCAACGAATGATTGAACTTACCGCCCTTTTAGAAAAGGAAGGGATTACTTGCCCTTCCGATTTAGGGGCGCAGTTATTAAAATTTGAGGAGCAGCTGCTGGAAACCAATAAGGTCATGAACCTCACCGCCATCACCGACCCCGAGGAGATGGTAAAAAAGCACTATTGGGACAGCATCTATCCTGCCGCAAAAGGAGTCTTCCCTGCGGGCAGTTCGGTGATCGACGTGGGCTGCGGGGCGGGATTTCCTTCCCTGCCTTTGAAGTTTGCCCGCCCCGATCTGGAGATGACCCTATTGGATTCCCTTCAAAAGCGGCTCAACTTTATCGATGGCGTGATCGAAAAGCAAAACCTTTCCGGCATCCGCACCCTCCATATGCGTGCGGAGGATGCGGGCAGGGATGGCGCCCTGCGGGGGCATTTTGATATCGCCGTCTCCCGCGCGGTGGCCGAGCTTTCCAAATTGCTGGAATATTGCCTGCCGCTGGTAAAAAAAGGGGGCGCGCTGATCGCCTATAAGGGCGCATCCGCCGATGAGGAACTGCAAAACGCCCAAAAGGCGATCCAAGTTTTGGGCGGGAAGGTGGAGAGTGTTTTCCATTACACGCTTCCTGAGGAAGAAGACAAAAGAGCAATCATTGTAATCCGAAAAGTCGCTGAAACACCCAAGCAATATCCTCGCAATCCGAAGTTAATCAAAGAAAAACCGTTGAAATGAGCGATCTTTCCGTTTTTCTTTCCTCGCCGTATCGACATACGCCTTCGGTAAGAGAAAACGAAAATCTCATCTCATTTGAACGGTTTAAAAAAGAGAAAGAATGTCGATAGAAAATGAACTATAAAATTATTGCCACCGACCTGGATGGCACTCTTTTAAATTCCAAAATGGAGCTTTCGGCGGAAAATAAAGCCGCCATTGAAAAATTTACGGTGATGGGCGGGCATTTCGTTCCCGCAACGGGGCGGAGCCTTTCGGAGGTGGCCCATGAAGTGCGGGCGCTCCCGGAGGCGCGGTACTACATTACCAGCAACGGCGCGGCGGTTTTTGATACCAAAACCGGCAAAGCCATTATTCAAAATACCATCATCGGGCAGGAAAAAGCTTTTCTTTTGGAGACCCTGCGCAAGACCCGCTCCATTTTTACCATTCATTTTGATGGGGTCTCCTATGTGGATCTCGATCGGCGGGACCACGATCTTTACCGCGCCTACCGCATGAGCGAGCTTTTCATTCAGCATATCGAGGATAAGGACGATTTTGTCGGCGATTTCGATCGGTTTTGCGATGAGATGGAGAGTATCGAATCCTGCTGCTGCTTTTTTGAATCGGAGGAGCTGCTGGAGCAATGCCGCGCCGCCCTTTTGGCAACCGGGTGGTTTTCGGTTACCGCCTCCATGCCTCATAATTTAGAGATCAATTCCGTCCGCGCGGGTAAGGGGATAGCCCTTTTAGAGTTGGCAAAGCTTTTGGGCATTTCGCCCGCCACCACCATCGGCGTGGGCGACAGCATCAATGATATGGATAATATCCAAAAGGCAGGCTTAGGGCTGGCAGTCAAAAACGCCCACCCCGATCTACTGCGGATCGCCGACCGCACCATCTGCACCAACGATGAGCATATCATGGACTATATTCTGAAAAACATTATCCAATAAGAAAAGAGAGCAACACAAATCATTTGTGTTGCTCTCTCTGCTTCTTTATAATTTTGTCCATGAAAACCGCCCAAAAAGAGTGCAGTTTTCGTTGAGCACGCCCGAAGGCGATTTTAGGGGACCCTGCAAAATCCAAAGATTTTGTGGGGGGAAGGAAAAAGGAACGATATTAGCGGAGTATTCTCCCAAAGGAGAATTGGAGCGGTTATCGTTTCTTTTGACGCTACGCCGAGTGGCGGGATCGACGGAAAATGTGCCTTTTTCGGCGGTTTATTTCGCAAAGTCGATGGATCTCGATTCGCGGATCAAATGCACCTTGATCTGGCCGGGATATTCCAGCTCGCTTTCGATCTTCTTGGCGATATCATGGGAGAGAATGACCAGCTTATCATCGTTGATCTTCTCGGGGTTGACCATGATGCGGATCTCGCGGCCTGCCTGGATGGCAAAGGTCTTTTCGACGCCGGCGAAGGAATTCGCGATCTCCTCCAGCTTCTCCAGACGCTTGATATAGTTCTCCAGGTTTTCTCTGCGGGCACCGGGGCGGGCTGCGCTGATGGCGTCGGCCGCCTGAACGATGGCATCATAGACGGAAACGGTCTCCACATCGCCATGGTGGGCGGCGATGGCATGGACAACGGTTTCGCTTTCCTTATACTTTTTGGCAATATCCACACCGATCTGGATATGGGAGCCTTCCATCTCAAAGTCGACACTCTTGCCGATATCATGCAGCAAGCCTGCGCGCTTGGCGATGGTAACATCGGCGCCCACCTCGGCGGCCAAAAGACCGCTCAGCTGGGAGACCTCGATGGAATGGTTGAGGACATTCTGCCCATAGCTGGTGCGGTATTTCTGCCGACCCAGCAATTTGATCAGGTCGGGGTGCAGGCCATGAACGCCGGTTTCGAAGGTGGCGCGCTCGCCTTCCTTCTTCATGGAGATCTCCAGATCGCGGCGGACCTTTTCCACTGTTTCTTCGATGCGGGCGGGATGGATGCGGCCGTCGGAGATGAGTTTCTCCAGAGTTTGGCGGGCAACCTCGCGCCGAATGGGATCGAAGCTGGAAAGGGTGATGGCCTCGGGGGTATCATCGATGATCAGATCCACGCCGGTGATGGTCTCGAGGGCGCGGATGTTGCGGCCTTCGCGGCCGATGATGCGGCCCTTCATCTCATCGCTGGGCAGGGCGACGACCGAAACAGTAGATTCTACCACATGGTCGGCGGCGCACTTTTGGATGGCCAGGGAAAGGAGATGCTTGGCGCGTTCGTCCAGATCCTCTTTGAACTTATTTTCATGCTCGCTGATGCGATGGGCATATTCATGCTCCAATTCGGAATCCATCTGATGGAGCAGCTCGGCCTTGGCCGCTTCGGCGGTATAGCCGGAGATCTTTTCCAAAACGGCGATCTGCGCCTTTTTGACTTCTTCCACTTCCTGCTGCAGACGGTCAACCTTCTGCTGCTTTTCCGCAAGGGCTTCTTCCTTACGGTCAATGTTGTCATACTTCTTGTCGAGAATTTCTTCTCTTTGCTGGAGCCGTTTTTCTTGCCGCGTTACCTCCACTCGACGCTCTTTTAATTCTTTTTCCTGCTCGGTGCGCTCGCGGAGCAAGTTTTCTTTTGCTTCCAGCAGCGCTTCCTTCTTTTTGGTTTCAGCAGTTTTAATTGCATCGTTGATGATCCGCTTTGCTTCTTCGCGGGCAGAACCGATCTGCTTTTCGCTGGTATTTTTCCGATAAAGGAAACCGCCCACAAAAAGGACAAAGCCTAAAATAACAGCAGCAATCACAACGGCGATCAGTACCCACATAGGTACCATGGGACATCGCCTCCTTATGTTATGATTGGTTGCTTAAGAATATTTTCATTGTTGAAAATACACTAATACACCAAGCATAATTATAGGAGATTTTGCGTATTCTGTCAAGCAAAAAATGACGGTTGCATTAAATTTATAAGGATGTTATAATTATTATAATTGGATTATTATGTCCGTAAAACGGAGGAACAAATCGTGTACTTAAAATCGATTCTTTTCGGGCTGGTGGAAGGGTTGACCTCTGCCCTGCCCGTTTCGGAGAGCGGCCATCGGCTGCTGCTGGAAACTCTTTTTGAAAAAAGCGCGCCCGCCCTTTTGCCCTTGGGGGTTGCGCTGGCGATCATCATCGTCTATCATAAGACCCTTTGGCAGATGATCTTAGGGGTGGGCGGAATGTTTAAAAAGAATTTCCGCTGGAAAAAGGCCACCCGCTATCAGATGATGGCGGTCTACGCCCTGCCCGCCGCCATCCCCTATTGGATCTTGCTCTATCTTCAAAGAAGTTACGGGATTTTGGAGGGGATCGGCTTCAACCTGATCGGGTGCGGCATCCTCTTTATTCTCACCGCGGGCCTGCTCTATATCGGGGATCACAGTATGGATCGAAATTGGGGCATTACCGATCTGAAGGGCGGCCATGTTTTTAAGCTGGCTCTTTTCCAGGGCGCATCCATCCTGCCCGGCTTTTCCCGCACCGCCTTTACCCTTTGCATGGCGCGGAATATGGGCTTTGATAAAACCGATGCCATGGAGTTTTCCTTCATCATGGCGGTTCCTGCCCTGCTGGGCGGGGAGCTTTTGACCCTTCACCCTGCCGCCATCGGCCCGATGGGTCCCTGGCTGGCCGCGTTGGCCGCCACCACCTTAGCCGCCATCGGCGGTCTGCTGGCGGTGAAGGCGCTCATAAAGCGGGATCGGCTTGGTTGGTTGTTGGTTTATTGCCTTATCGCGGGGGTTGCCGCGATCGTTCTTAATTTTATTCTTTAAGGGGGATAATGCATGCCTCGCGTAAGTAAAAAGAAACAATTAGAGCAAGCGGCGGCAGAGCGCGCCGAAAAGAAGCAGGCTACCCGCCGCAGTATCTATGCGGTGGTGTTCTTTGCGCTGGCCTTGCTCTTTGCCATTTATATCTATACGCCCATCGATGTTCCTTTAAAATCCCTGCTGGTGGATCATCTGCTCTACGGGCTCTTTGGCTTTGCCACCTTCCTCTTCCCCATCTTTTTGGCCTGGCTGGGGATCGATGCCCTGGACAAAGAGAAGAAATACAGCACCATGGTCAAGGTCTGGACAGGCTTGGTGCTGGCCACCATTATTTCGGGCATGAGCTACCTTTTATGGTATCCCGGCGAGTATTCTTTCGGCGCCTTTTTCACCGAAGGCATCCCCCAATTCTGGGAGCAGGGCCTGGAGCTGAAGGGCGGCGTGATCGGCGGGATCATCGCCTGCCCCCTTATTGCGCTGATGAGCCGCTGGGGCTTTGGCATCCTGATGGTGGCGTTGACCATCATCGCCATCCTCTTTTTCTTTGATCTCACCCTCTATCAGATGGCCTGGCCCTTCCGCAAGCTTTTTGCCTTAGCCAAGGAGAAGCGGGAAGCACCGATCTTAGTGGACGATGTGGAGGAAGAAAAGATCCGCCGCCGTTTCTCCGATCTGGAGGCCGAGGGCGAGCGGGTGGAGGAAGATCCCTGGGTCCCCCCGGTGGATGTTACCCCCGCCGAAGAGATCAAGGACGTTGTTCCGGTCTTTGTTTATGATGATGTTACCGCCGAAGGGTATATCGACCCTGCGGATATCGGCGAAATGGAAAAGCCCACCCGCAAGCGCAGCCCTGCAGTGCGGAAAGCAAAGCCCGCCCCCGAACCGATGGAGGGCGAGCAGATGACCTTTTATAATTATCCCCCGCTCTCCCTGTTGAAAAACGGCCGCTCCGCTCCGGGGACAACCCAGGCAGAGCTGCGCAAAAAGGAAGAGATCTTGCTCCAGACCCTGCGGGATTTCGGCGTGGAGGCGACCATGACAGGGATCGCTGTCGGCCCCAATGTTACCCGCTTTGAGCTGGCACCCAAGGCGGGCACGCGGGTCAGCCGCATCGCCGGCCTTTCCAATGAGATTGCCATGGCGCTGGCCGCCACCCAGGTTCGGATCGAAGCCCCCATCCCCGGGAAGTCGGCGGTGGGCATCGAGATTCCCAACGAGACCACCAGCACCGTTTTCATCCGCGAGGTGCTCTCCTCCGATGGGTTTAAGGACGGTCGCTCCCCCCTTACCTCTGCCCTCGGCAAGGATATTGCGGGCAATCTCATCACCTTCGATGTGGCCAAGATGCCCCATCTGCTGGTGGCGGGTACCACCGGTTCGGGTAAGTCGGTCTGCGTTAATACCATGCTGATGTCCTTCCTCTATAAGGCCACCCCCGATGAGGTCAAGCTGATCCTCATCGACCCCAAGGCGGTGGAGATGGATGTTTATAACGGCATTCCCCATCTGCTGATCCCGGTTGTTACCAACCCCAAAAAGGCGGCGGGTACCCTCCAATGGGCCTGCACCGAAATGGATCGGCGGTATGACCTGATGAAGAATACCCAGGTGCGCAACCTGGAAGCCTACAACGACTATTGCAAGACCCATCCCGATTATCAGCCGATGCCCCGCATCGTGGTGGTGATCGATGAGCTGGCCGACCTGATGATGGTCTCCTCCAAAGAGGTGGAAGACTGCATCTGCCGCCTCTGCGCCAAGGCGCGCGCGGCGGGCATCCACCTGATCGTTGCCACCCAGCGGCCCAGCGCGGATGTCGTTACCGGTCTGATCAAAGCCAATATCCCCTCCCGCATTGCCTTCGCGGTGGATAACGGCATCAACTCCCGCATCATCGTCGATGAAAACGGCGCGGAAAAGCTGTTGGGCAAGGGCGATATGCTCTATAAGCCCATCGGCGCCAATAAGCCCATGCGGGTGCAGGGCTGTTTCGTTGCCGACAGCGAGGTGGAAGCGGTTGTTAATTATGTGAAAAACAATTCCGTTGGCGCATCCTACGATCAATCCGCTATCTCTGATATTGATAATATCGCCATGCGCGGCGATAAGAGCAACAACGCCTCTGAGGAATCGGAAAACACCGGCTTCGACGAAATGATCGTCCAGGCGGGCGAGTGCGTGATCGAGGCGGGCATGGCCTCCACCTCCATGCTCCAGCGCAGACTCTCCATGGGCTATGCCCGCGCAGGAAGAGTCATCGACCAGCTGGAGAGCCTTGGAATTATCGGACCCTTTGAGGGAGCGAAGCCGAGGCAGGTACTCGTTACAATGGATGAGTTTCGAGAGATCTGCGTTCAAAGAGATCTGTAAGGCGAATGAAAAAGGGCACCTCTCCCGCTTTTCCCGCCTTGACGTATCGACATACGCCTGCGGCGGGAGAAAACGAGAGATGCACCCTTTTTGATCCGCCTTTAGGAGAAATATTAAAAAATGAAAAAGAAAATGAAAAAATCAACAAAAATTATTATCATTATTCTTGCTGTTGGGTTGGCTTGTTTTTTGCTGATCCCTCGGGTGGCTCATAGCGAGAGCGGGTCGGTAATGTATGAGGCACCGCTTTATACAGTAAGCAAACATCGTTCTTCTTTAGGCTTCGGGAATGAAGAGGACGGAATATATGAGGAAGGCTATACCGTAGAAATCCTTGGGATTACGGTGTACGATCATCAAGGACTTGTTGAAAAAGGATAATAAAATGAAAAAGTCAACAAAAACAATTGTTATTCTTATTGTGATCATTTTGGTACTTATTTTGCTGATGCCTCAGGTAAGTTATGTTAAGGATGGAGGATCCGTGAAATATAAAGCGGTGCTTTATGAGGTTGATAAATGGCACGCAATGACCCTTAATGAAGGAGAATATTGGGTTGGTTATACCGTTAAAATTTTGGGCAAAACGGTATACGATCATCAAGAAACCATAACATATGCAGAAGTTGAAAAATGATAATAAAAGGAAAAGAAAATGAAAAAAGCAACAAAAATAATTGTTATCCTTCTTGCGATCATTTTGGCGGCCATCTTGCTCATACCGTCGGTAGGTGGTTACGATGACGGCGGCACTATGGTTTATGAAGCTCCGCTTTATACGGTTTATGTTTGGAATACCATACATGAGTGGGGCAAAGAAGGACAAATGAATAAATATGAAGTGGGTTATACAGTAGAAATCCTTGGAATTACGGTATACGACCATCGATATATCGAGGAATAATAAAAGCCGAGCCATGATGGCTCGGCTTTTTATCTTGTAGGGGCGGGCGTCCTCGACCGCCCGCAGGGTTGGTTGTTTAATCGGGAACATATTCCAATAAATCGTCTACCGAACAGTTTAGGACATAGCAGGCTTTTGCCAAAAAGTCCAGATCCACCCGCTCGACATTGGCGGCTTTATAATAGCGATCAATGACTTCATATTTCACGCCGGTCAGTGCGCGCATTTTGTTGCGGGTAATGCCTTTTTCGTCCATTACCTTGGAAAGATTGATTTTAATTTTTCCGTATTGTTTAATGTCGATAATACTGTTGATATTTTCCATGTTCATCACTCCCTCTATTATTCTATCAAGGGATAACCCTCTTGACATTTCCCATATTAAAGGTTACCCTATATATGGGATATATTTCGGAGGGTGTTATGAAGAAATTTTTGATGGTTTTGTTGATATTAATAATAGCCGTTTGCCCCATTGGGTGTGAGAAAGACTGTGAAGGGATTGAAGAAGAACGGAGGGAAACTGCTGAAACCGTCGAGCAGATAGAAACGGCAGAAGAAACGGTTTATATTGCACCCTACGGCAAGAAATATCATCTTCGCCCCACCTGTGCAGGCAAAAATGCTATGCCCATCTCCAAACAACACCTTGCAAAGACATATGAACCGTGCCAAAAGTGCGTGAAATGATAAAACCGTTTCCAAAACAAAAAGCCGAGCCATGATGGCTCGGCTTTTCTATTTTCTGCTTTTCCAAAGAGCGAACAAACGGGATGCAGGTTTCGGCTTCTCTTCCCGAAGGCGTATCTCGATACGGCGAGGGAAGAAAGTCGGAAGATGCGCCCGTTTCTTCGCTCCTTTTTTAGTAGTTCTTATTAGGGAGCATAAAATATGACTGTGGTTTTTTACATACCGGACACATTTTCGGTGCCGCTGCCCCTTCGTGCATATGCCCGCAGTTGCGGCAGATCCAGATGGTGCCACCCTCCCGCTCGAAGACCAGATGACCGTCAATATTGCCCTTCAGCTTCAAAAAGCGTTGCTCATGCTCTTTCTCGATCTTGGCCACCGCATCAAAGAGATAAGCGATCTCGGCAAACCCCTCTTCCCGCGCCACCCTGGCAAATTCGGGGTACATCTCGGTCCACTCATAGTTTTCGCCTGCGGCGGCATCCTCCAAGTTGGGGGCGGTCTCCTTTTGGCCGTTATGGAGCAGGTTGAACCAGATCTCGGCGTGCTCCTTTTCATTATTCGCCGTTTCTTCAAAAAACGCGCCGATCTGCTCATAGCCATCCTTTTTGGCCTTGGCAGCATAATAAGTGTATTTATTTCTTGCCTGGGATTCCCCTGCAAAGGCGGCCATCAGATTGGCCTCGGTTTTGCTTCCTTTTAATTCCATAAATTTATTCTCCCTTCATTTGGTTGGAGTTAGTTTGTACCAACCGAAGGAAATTTATGCAAAAAAGCCACCCCGCAGGGTGGCTTTTTGTTTTTAATAGTAGAGATTATAGCGATCAAGCAGGGGATCGATGGCGTCCTGGGTTTCTTTATAGCCCTTTTCCAGATCCACTGTTTTATCGTTGAGGCCATTGAGGTAGGTTTTTGCCTTTTCCTCGATGGCGGCATCCCGCAGGATCAGGTGGCCGTTTTGCTCGGCCATGTTGATATAGTTTACATAATCTTCGCCTGCTGTGCCCAGGGCTTTGAGCTGCCCTGCGCGCACCTCGGAATAGCGGTTGCACCAAAGCTCCGCAAAGGTCAAAGCGGCAAGGGTATGCTCTTCTTCGGTGTTATATTTCGGCAACCCCAGGAAGGTCCCGCTATAGGTAACGGTACCTGCTGTTCCCTCCTTCAGCGCGGGCAGGGGCGCATACCGATAGCTACTGCCTTCGGCGGTTTGGGGGGTATCGGTAAAGGCCATGGCGGTATTATTATTTTTAAGATCATAAGCCGAATCGGCGGCCAAGGCGACTGCCGGCAGATCGCCGCGCAGAGCCTGGAGCGTTGCCCAGACATCGCGGGTGGCCTTGGCGGTGATGTTGCTATCCAGCTTACCCTCCAGGAGGGTCAAGGGGCTTACGCCCGAAAGGGTGGCCCAGGCCAGCTCATCCTCCATTTGGAGCGGCAAAGCGTTATTGGCGGCGGCATGGGAATAGACCGTCTTAAAGGAATCCAATGTCCACTTATTTTCCTTGCTCAAAGTGTGAGGATCGGTATCGGCGGGCATCAAAGCGGCGGAGTACCAGAGGGACTGCACCTGCCCGACGGGGGCAAACAGTTTATAACCGCTCTGCTTGAGCACCGCCTTGCTGATGCCAAAGGTTTGGGCGTTCATATCCAGGAACCCTTCCGCCGAACGGCAGAGGGTGAGGCCTGCGGCCAGGTCGTTGGCGCGCATCTGAACGAGGCTGAGCTTTTGTCCCGAAAGCAGGGCTACCCGCTGGGATTTCAGCGAGACGGCGGCGCTCTTTCGATAGAGCTTCAGCATAAAGCCTTCGGCCTCCGCCAACTGCTTCATCCAATCCCATTCGGTAACGGTCTTGCCCTCTTGGTTTACATAACTGAATGCAGGGTCGCCTGCGGCGGTATAAAGAATGATGGTACGGTTTTTAAGGTCGTGGGCCGCCTTGCCGGGCTTGATGATGCCGCCGGCGGTGAGGGTCGATGCCACATCCTTAGAGGGGGTGAAATCTGCCGCCGCCAAGGGGTTGGTCGGCGCAGGCGTTTCGCTTTCGGGGGTCTGCGGCAGGGAGACATCGGGGGTCTGCTCCCCTTCCCCTTCCTGGGGCTTGGGCGCAGGAGCGGGCTCGCTCGGCTGCTGGGTGGGATCCACGATCTCCGAGGGGTATTGAATATTATCCGGCTTACAGGCGGTGGTGCCGCAAAGGATCAGCACCGCGCAGAGCAGGATGGCAAGAATTCTTTTCAACATAGGTCTGCCCTTTCTATATTATTCTTTAAGTGCAAGATAGGCGTTGACCGCCAGGCGGTCGCAACGCTCGTTATAGGGGTGGCCGGCATGGCCCTTGATCCATTGGACAGTTACTTGGTGGCGGCGGAGCTGGATCAGCATCCGCTCCCAAAGGTCCACATTCAGCGCAGGTTTTTTATCGGCCTTGCGCCAGCCCTTTTGCTCCCAGCCGAAGACCCACTTTTGGTTGATGCTCTCGCAAAGGTAGCGGGAATCGCTGATTAAGGTGACGGCGCAGGGCTCTTTGAGCTGTTCCAGCCCCATGATGGCGGCCAGCAGTTCCATGCGGTTATTGGTGGTTTGGGGGTCAGAGCCGCAAAGTTCCTTTTCCCGCCCTTGGTAGCATAGGATGGTTCCCCAGCCCCCGGGGCCGGGATTGCCGCTGCAGGCACCGTCGGAATAGATGGTTACTTCTTTCATGGTCAGTTCAACCGTTTGTTGAGATCATCGTAGCATTCCTGGGCAGTAGGGGAAAGTTTTTCCCGCTCCACCGTTGCTAAAATTTTGCGGGCATCGGCACGCTTGCCGTTGACATAGGCGTTTTGCGCCGCCATCAGGTATTCCCCATGCTCCACCATATCGGCTACGCTCTCCACCAGGGCGTCCGCCTCCTGCTGGGAGAGGAGCAACTGCTCGTTCTGCGCCTTCAGCGCGGCGTTTTGCTCCCGCAGAGCGGCGTTATCCTGCTGAATGGTTTTGAGGGTGGATTGGCTGGTATTGATCTGCTCGTCCGATTCCGCCATCTGCTTATGAATGCGGGAGGTGATCATATAACTGCCCGCAATCAGGCCGGTGATAACGATCACGAAAACAACGGTATAGACCACCAGAAATTTCACGTTCTGTTTCTTTTCGGTATGGGCGTTTTGGGGGGCAGGTTCTTCCGCTTTGGGTTCTTCTGCTTTAGGCTCTTGCTCTGCAGGCTCTTCGACCTTGGGCTTTAGCTTGACCACGTTGATTTTGGGCTCTTTTACGGGCTCTTTCTCTTGGGATTCATCCCAGATGGTATCAAATAAGGATTTATCTTCGTTGTTCATCAGTTGACTCCCTCCAGGATCTCAATAATTTTTTCCAGCTCGCTGACCGAGTGGTAACGGATCTCCACCTTGCCCTTATTATCGGGCTTATGGTGGATGACTACTTTATTTCCCACCTTGGAAGAGGCGCGGCTCTCCAATTCCTTGATCGCCTGCACCACCGCAGGATCGGCGGCGGGGGCGGTTTTGGGCTGTTTCTTGCTCTTTTTGACCAGTTCCTCCGCTTGGCGGACGCTCATTTCATCGGTGATCATCCGATTGGCCAAAGCCAACTGCAGGTCGGCATCCTCCAGCCCGATCAGGGTGCGGGCGTGGCCGGCCGAAAGTTCGCCGGTCTTGATGAAATCCAGCAGTTGCTCCGGCAGGGTGAGCAAACGCAGGGTATTGGCGATGGCGGAGCGGGATTTGGAAACCCGCTCGGCGATCTTTTCTTGGGTCATGCCGTAGAGCTCCATCAGGTTGCGGTAGCCCAGGGCTTCTTCGATGGGATTGAGGTCTTCCCGCTGGAGGTTTTCAATGAGGCTGACCTCGCTGATCTTTTGGGGCGTATATTCCCTTATAATAGCAGGCACTTCCTCCAACCCCGCCATGCGGCAGGCGCGCCAACGGCGCTCGCCCGCGATGATGCGGTAGCGATCCTCCCCGATGGGGGCAACCAAGATCGGTTGGATCAGCCCATGCTCCTTGATGGAATCGGCCAATTGCTCCAGCGCACCTTCTTCAAAATATTTGCGGGGCTGGTTTTTATCCGGTTCGATCTGAGAGAGGCGAATGAGGGTCTCTCCCCCGCTCGGCGCATCTAAATCCAGCCGATTATCCTCAAAAAGGGCATCGAGGCCCTTGCCGAGACCTTTTTTCATATTTCTTTATTCCTTTCTAAAAACTCACGCGCCATCTCCCGATAGGCCAGCGCGCCTTTGGAATAGCGGTCGTAGACCTGGACGGGCACCCCATGGCTAGGGGCTTCCGAGAGCCGAACGTTGCGGCAGATGGCGGTCTTATAGACCTTATCGCCGAAATAGCGCTTGATTTCATTGGCCACCTGCAGGGTAACGTTCATTCGCCCGTCATACATGGTGAGCAACACGCCCTCGATATAAAGGGCGGGGTTATAGCGGTTTTTCACCAGCTTAATGGTGTTGACCAGCTGGGAGACCCCTTCCAGCGCTAAGTATTCCGGTTGCAAAGGGATGATCACGCTGTTGGATGCGTTGAGGGCGTTGAGGGTCAGAAGGGAAAGGCTGGGCGGGCAGTCGATGATAATAAAATCATAGCGGTGGCGCACGGTATTCAGCGCGGCGCGGAGCAGACCCTCCCGATTATCCATCGCCACCATCTCGATCTCCGCCCCCGCCAAGTTCATATTGGTGGGCAAAACGTCCACATTCTCATAGCGGGTCTTCATAATCGCATCGCGGATGGGGCAGGTGCCGATCAGAACCTCATAGACCGATTGGTCGATATTCTTTTTATTGATGCCGAAACTACTTGTCCCGTTGGCCTGAGGGTCGATGTCCACAAACAGGGTCTTCTTCCCCTCTTCGGCCAGGGCGTAGGCCAGGCTGACGGCGGTGGTGGTTTTACCGACACCGCCTTTTTGGTTGGTGATGGAAACGATTTTTCCCATGATTGCACTTCTTTCAATGGATTATGGCGGGCAGAAAACCCACACACCGATTAGTATACCACAGGAATGCAAAAAATGAAAGGGTTTTCGTTAATTTTTAATGTTTCACGTGAAACAGTTGACGAAGTCAATGCGTCTTGACGCAATTCATGGCGACTTTCGCCAATTCATGATGGTTCTGCCATCAATTCATGCCCGAAGGGCAATTCATTTGGATGGGGATGATTTGATCCGCAAAGCGGCTCATGAATTGATTTCTTCGAAATCATGAATTGAGCTTTGCTCATGATTTGCCTTTGGCATTGCATTTGACAATGCAAATGTTTCACGTGAAACAAAAACAGAACAGAGAATGCACCGGGGAAGCACATTCTCTGTTCTGCATATAGGGGATTAGGATGTTTTGGGTATCCGAATAATATATTCCACAAACCGCTCCTCATCGTTGATTTGAGTCTGCGGCTTGATACCCGCTTGTTTCAGCGTGGCGACCGTATGATTAAGGGTGTTGATGCAAAGGCGGATGTCCTTGACCGAGCCCACCCTACGGGGCTTTTTCTGCTTCGGCGCAAGGGCTTTGGCAATCAGTTGCTCCGTTTCCTTCACATTTAAGGCATCATCGATCACCTGCTCCAAAAGATCCATCATCTGCTCCGGATCCTTGATGCGCAGAAGGGCGCGGGCATGACGCTCGGTAAGGCCATTCTTGTTGATCAGGATCTGGGCAGTGATGGGGAGCTTTAAAAGCCGCAATTTATTGGCAATGGTGGAGGGATCTCGGCTCATCTCCCGCGCAAGGTCTGCTTGGGACAGATGATACTCGTCCATCAGGCGATGGTAAGCTGCGGCTTCTTCAAAGAACGAAAGGTTTTCCCGCTGAATGTTTTCGATCAGCGAAAGTTTGGCGGCTTCTTCGGGTGTTTTATCGGCCAGAACGCAGGGCACTTTGGATAGACCTGCCAGCTTGGACGCCCGTAACCGCCGCTCGCCAGCGATGAGGCGGTAGTGGTCGCCGTCCCTCAAAACGATCAACGGCTGCAACACACCATGGGCGGCGATGCTTTCAGCCAACTCCCGCAACGGCTCTTCTTTGAAGACGGTGCGGGGTTGATCGGAGGCGGGCAAAATGGCATCCACATCGATCCATAAAAGCCCTTCCTTTTGCCGGAAAAGACCTGCCAAACTTTTTGCACCTCCTTGCTCTTTCTGCCTTCAGTGTAGCGCAAAAATGGCTTGAAATCAAGAAAAACCCCTCGTCAAAAGCCGACAAGGGGTTTGGAAATTGGCGTATTCAGGCGATGGCCGAAAGGGCCTTTTCAAGGGATTTCTCGCTGATGGTGGCAAGGTAGGCGGAGCGGATCAGGCCGTTTTTGTCGATAAAATATGTAACAGGTCCTGCGTTGATATTATAGGTCTTGGCCATCTCCCCATCTAAATCGAATAAGGTATGGGGCGCATTGGGCATCTTCAGTTCTTTCATCCGCGCCAACCCCTGCTCCACGCTTTCTGCATCGATGCAAACGGCAACCACCTCTACCCCCTTTTCCGCGGCGGCGGGGATGAGCAACTGCATCAGCTCCTGGGAATGGCGGGTGCTGAGATCAAAGAAGATGAGGGCGCGGGGCTTTCCCTGCCCCTCCGAGAGGGAATAAAGGGATTTTCCGTCGGCAGTAACGCCGGTGATATCGGGGGCGGGCTGGGGTTCTTTATCCTTCCCTGTTAATAAAGTCGAAACAAAAAAGGCGATCAAAAAGACGGTTGCCACCGCCAAAACAACTAAAAAGGGCCGCAGATTTTTTAAGCCATTCATAAATATGCTCCTTCAATTAATAATATTACTAATATTATATAGAAATCCATCAAATTTTTCAACCCCGCTTTGTTGCATTTTTAATAAGGGTGTGTTACTATTTAATAAGAGTAATATATAATGGAGTAGTCTATGAAAAATAAGTCATATAAATGGATATGGTTGATTGGCGGGATCGTGTTGGCAGCGAACTTGGTGTTGTACTGTTGTTTTGGACCGGTGAACCGCATTTTCTTTCACTTGTTCACCGATTGCTGCGACTCGCCCGAGGAAGGGTTGGGCAGCGATGTAACCAGCACTTATTATATCAACGGCGTGCGCGCCTTGGTCTTGGCGGATACCGAAGATCCTGAGGCGGATATCAAGCAGGTCTTTTATGAGCGGGCCTTTACCCGCTTGGTGAATTTCACCGAAGGGTATCGGCTGGATTTCCCTGCCGATGCGGAATTTGATTTTTCCAAGAGCGAATCGGTGGTGGAAGCCTATGGCGATGGCTATAAGTTTACCGTTTCGATGGAGCATAACCCCTATCCCTTCCCCGATAAGGTGATGGGCGAGGAACTGGATGTTCTTGCCCCTGATTTTTCCTATAAAACAGGTCTGGATCAATATATCGGCTACTATCAGAGCCGCTTTTTGCTGACCGAAAAATGGCAAAAAAATAACCGCGTGCAGACCTCTTCCCCTGAGATCATCGATGCGGCGGGCTATAAGGCCTATCGCTTTGATTCCGAAATTCTGGAGATGAAGGACAAAAGCCGTTACCCCTGCTATAGTTATCTTTATATCTGCGTGGAGAACCAGCGGTTTTTGCGGGTGATGGTGAAATATGAAAAGGATCATCCTGTTATTCCCGACTTTATGGAAACGCTGGCGGAGTCCTTTGCCAGGGTGGATCAGCGGGGCGTGCTCCATAACCGAACCGATTTTGCCCCCGAACTGCCCGAGAATTGGTCGGCAGTAACCCGCAGAGTCTATGATAATATCGTTAACGGCGATCTGCGGTGGGGCATTTATACCACCGACGTCAAGGGCGCGGGCATTCGGGAGACCATCCCCAATCTGGAAGAAAAATTGGACTATAATTTCCCGGTGGTGCTGGGCTATGTCCATTCCATCGAAGAGTTTCCCATGGAGTTTATGAACACCAACTGGGAAAACGGGCGGTTGGTGGAGCTGACCTATCAGCTCACCGAGAATAATAACGAAGATATGTTTGGCTATAGCCCCGCGATGGATCTTTATCGGGGGGTCAACGAAGAGATGGTGCGGGTTTTTGCCCGCAAGGCCAAGGAATTCGGCCATCCCTTTCTCTTCCGCCCCTGCAACGAAATGAACAGCGATTGGACCAGCTACGGCGGGGTGGTCAATATGGCCGATCCCGATATCTTTATTGAAAACTGGCGCACCATCTACCGCATCTTTGAGGAAGAGGGTGTAAGGAATTGCATCTGGGTCTATAACCCCAACGACCGCAACGCGCCCCCCAACCGTTGGAACGATTCCATCAACTATTATCCCGGCGATGAATATTGCCAGATGATCGGCGTGACCGGCTATAATAACGGCACTTATTATACGGAGTGGGGCGAAGAGTGGCGGGAGTTCGACGTCATCTACGACCATATCGAGAATATCTATTCGAGCACATATGGTGCATTTCCTTGGATCATCACCGAATTTTCCTCCAGCAGCGTGGGGGGCGATAAGGTGAAATGGATCGAAAATATGTTTGACCATATCGGTAAGTATAAAAACATCAAAATGGCGATTTGGTTCAGCTCCGCCGATTGGGATGCGGAAGGCAACGTTGCCCGCCCCTATTGGC
>JAFSBD010000104.1 GCA_017442025.1 Clostridia bacterium | reverse complement strand
CTCCGCTGGAGCTGATCGTGCGGGTGGATAGCCTCTACCGCCGCGTGCAGATGATGAAGGGGATCACCATTGAGAATACCGATGAACTGAAGGACGGCCCCTTTGTTCTCAACACCAAGAGCCGCAAACTGCTCAAAAACGGCGAGCGGGTGGAGGTAACTCAGGTGGAGTTTCAGTTGATGAAGCATTTCCTGGAGCATACCGGCAAGGCCTTTTCCCGGGAAGAGATCTTCCGCACGGTATGGGGCGATCATTTCACCGGCGATCGCCATAAGATCGTGGATGTAAATATCCGCCGTTTGCGGATCAAACTGGAAGATGATCCTTCCAATCCGGTCTTTATCCAGACTGTTTGGGGCTACGGCTATCGCTGGGGCAATGAGTAATACCGAACGTATGGAAAAACTGAAGAACGGATTCTCTTTGGCCTGCGATAAAGCCAAATCCTTTGCCCTGATGGTCCGCAAAAACATTTTCACCGGTATTACCAGGCGGTGGCTGTTTAACGTATTCGGCGTGATCTTTTTGGTGGTGGTGCTGCTCTTTTCGGTTATGACCACCATCATTCAGAATTTCTATTATTCCGAATGTATCTCCACCCTGCGGGGAAGCGGTGAATATATGGCGCGGTATTTTGAGGATCATATCTATCCCCAGTACCATAGCGTTTCGGCGGGCTTTATGGCGATGGTAGAGGATTTTGAGGATAAGAGTACCATGGAGATGCAGGTCATCTCCCTCAACGGGAATACCATTTTATCCTCCACCGGCTTTGAGATCGAAGAACTCAACGAAACCCCCGACCTTTTGCAGGCGCGGGAAGGGAAAAGCGGCAGTTGGATCGGCTATAACGCCCCTTCCGATGAGCGGGTGGTGAGCGTTTCGCTCCCTCTTTATACCGATGATGGGATCATGGTAGGGTCGGTGCGGATGATGTCGTCTCTGCGGCAGGTGGATCGCACCCTCACCTCGGTCAAGCTGATGATCTTCGGTTTGGGCGCATTCATTATATTGCTCACCGCTTTTACCGGCACCTACTTTATTAAATCTATCGTTCTCCCGGTGGGGTATATCAACGAAACTGCGCGGGAGATCGCCAAAGGAAATATGACGGCGCGGGTCAAAGAGATCGAAAAGAGCGATGAGATCGGTCAGCTCTGCCAGACCATCAATACCATGGCGGAGGAGCTTTCCCAGACCGAGCGGTTGAAGAATGAATTTATCTCCTCCATCTCCCATGAACTGCGTACCCCCCTTACCGCCATCCGCGGTTGGACCGAAACGATGCTTGCCACCGAAGAGGTGATGGACGATACCACCCGTCGGGGCGTGGAGATCATCTATAGCGAAACCGAGCGTCTCTCTAAGATGGTGGAGGAGCTGCTGGATATGTCCCGTATGCAAAACGGAAGCCTGAAGCTTTCGGTGCAGCAATGCGATCTGCTGGCAGAATTTGAAGAAACGGTATTTATGATGAGTGAGCGCGCCAAGAGCGAGCAGATCACCATCGAATATGTTCCCGAGGAGGATTCCATCCCGGCGTTGGTGGATAAGGATCGGGTCAAGCAGGTCTTCTTTAATGTTATTGATAACGCCATCAAGCATTCCCATCCTGCCGGGCGGATCGAAATTGCCGCGCGGGTGCAGGATCAGCGGGCGATCTTTATTATTCAGGACTATGGTGAAGGCATCAGCGAAGAGGATCTTCCCCATATTAAAGATATGTTCTATAAAGGCTCATCCCAAAAGCGCGGCAGCGGTATCGGGCTGGGCGTTTCCGATGAGATCATGCGCCTGCATGGCGGCGCATTGGAGATCGAAAGTACCCTGAATGTGGGTACGGTCGTAACCATTTCATTCCCTGTGCAAAGAGAGGATAAGATCATTGCAAACGATTGATATGGCAATTTTAGAATGGATTCAGGCAAATGTTGTCTGCGGGTGGCTGACGCCCTTTTTCAAGGTCTGCACCTATTTTGCGGAGCTGGGTATCGGTTGGATCGCGCTGGCGGTGGTGTTGCTGCTCTTTAAGCGCACCCGCCGCATGGGGCTGATCATGGGCATCGCTCTTCTTTTGGGCGTATTGCTGGGAGAATATGGGATCAAACTCCTGTTCCAACGCCCCCGCCCCTTTGTAACCGCGCCGGAGGTGGCGTTGCTGATATCGCCGCCCCATGGCTTTTCCTTCCCCTCGGGGCATACCACCGCCTCCTTTGCGGCGGCCTGCTCCATGTTTTTTATCGATAAAAAATGGGGTTCGTTGGCCTTGGTTTTAGCGGTGCTGATCGGTTTTTCCAGAATGTATTTCTTTGTCCATTATTTAACCGATGTGTTGGCGGGCGTGGTGCTTGGCATCCTTTGCGCTTTGGCGGCTCATTGGATCATGAAGATGATTGAAAAGAGGTGGCATATCCAATGGAATACGGACTGATTATCGGGCTGATCCTCTTTTATTTCTATACCGTAACCTGCGCCTATATGGCGGTGCAGATCGCCGCGGTCAAAGGGCGGCGGCGCGCCTGGGGCTGGCTGGCGGTCGCGCTGGGCTTGGTCGGCGTGGCCATCGTCTGCTTTTTGCCCAATAAGAAAGGGGTTCGGGGGAATACCAATCCGATCCTGACCGTCCTGCGCCGTATTTCCGGGATCTCGCCGGTGGCGATCTGGATCGTGGTTGTGGGCGTGTTGGTGGTCGCGGGCGGCGCATTGCTGGGCTCGCGGATCGTAACGGCGGTGGAAAACCGCACCCACGAGAAGGAACTGACTGCCTCGGAGGAAGAGGAGGCGTTGCTCAGCCCTGCGGTCGTTCGCGGGGAGATCGCTTCTTTGTTCTGCGGGCAGAATAATAACTTTGTTGTTACCAAATCCGGCGACCTTTACGGTTGGGGCAAGATCGATACCCCCGCGCTGGACGAGAGCGGTAAAATCTATCAAAAGGCAGAAAAGGTCTGCGCGGCAGGGGATACCCTTTATGTGCTGGGTGCAGACCATGCCCTTTATGCCAAGGGCGGCAATCAAAACAGCCTGATTCCCGGCCAGAAAAAAGAATATGTGGAAGAATTTGTCCGCCTGGATTCTAAGGTTAAGGATATGGCAATTTCTGCCACCGTCGGTGCTATTTTAAAAGAAAACGGAAATCTCTATGTCTTCGGTGTCAATACCTACGGTCAGTTGGGGTGCGCCGAGGAACGGATCAACCATGTTAATCACCGCATGGCGGAATCGGTGGAGCAGGTGGTAATCACCAACCGCTCTCTTTATTACCGCCTGAAAAACGGAGAGGTCTATGCAGTCGGTAATAACGCTTACGGGCAATTCGGCCGGGGCAATCAAGAAGCCTGCGGAACGCCTGTTAAGATCGCCAAGGGCTGTAAAAGCATTGCGGCGGGCGATGATTTCGCAATGATTCTGAAAAAGGACGGAACAGTCTAAACGGCGGGCAATAATGCCTGCGGCCAATTGGGTAGAATAACGGCCGAAGAGGTGGCCGACCTGCCCGATCCCGCCGAAACAGGGGAGAAAAAGAAGGAAGAGGAAAAGGATGTCCCCGTTTCTCAACTGAAATTCGGCGTTGTTGAAATGGAAGGGGTTGCCGACCGCATTGCGGCGGGCGGAAGCTCAGCCTATCTTCAGATGGGGGAGACCCTTTATGGCTGGGGCGACAACCTGCAGGGCCAGCTGGGCTCGGCCGGCAAGGCAATGATCTTAAAGCCCCAAAAGCTTCATAGTAAAACCGCCTCTTTTGCGGTCAACGGCGATTGCCTGATGGTGCTGACCCAGGGCGGGAAACTATTGGGCGCAGGGGATCGGCAGTATCGCCAATTAGGCGTGGCAAGCGGCGATGATTTTGCAGAGATCGCCGATGTAAAGGAGGCAAAGTGATGCTTAAAATAATCAGTATAGTCAGCTTTGCCTTTGCGTTGATCTTTTTGCTGATGCTCCTTTTTGCCCTGATGCAAAGAACCAAAAAGAAGAGCCAGAAGGTGCGTAAGCAGATCCTATCCAGGCGGCGCCTTTATGCTGCGGCGGGAGCCATCTTTTTCCTGGCGGGCTTTGCGTTGCAGTTGATCTCGGCCCGCGGGTATGCTTTAAAATCCTTTATCAGCGCGGCTTCCCCGGTGGATGAATATAAAAAAGGAAGTTCGGTAGAAGCGTTGCCCGATCGGATCTATGCGGTGGGGGATGATTATTATATCCATACCGGCAAAAATAAGATCTACGGCCATCTGGCTATCACCGAAACAACGACCAACGATAAGGGCGAGGAAACCGAAACCCTTTCCTATCAAAACGGCCTTTGCTTTAGCAAGATGCAGGCGGTAGCGGGCGGAGAAGGCTTGCTGGCCACCTTGGATCTCAAGGGCAATCTCCGCCTCAACGGCGCCTTTCAATATCTCACCTATGAGAAAGATGATACCAGTTTTAATCAGCAACTCTTTGCCAAGAATTGCAGTTTTGTTTCTGCCAATCGCAACAGCCTGCTTTATGTTGAGGGCGGAGATCTTTATTCCGCCGGCTATAATGCCTTCGGCCAGTTGGGCGATGGAACCGAGCGCAATCGAGTGGATAGCAGTATGATCCTGGAGCGCGTTGCTTCTGTTTCCACCAGCCAGACCCATACCCTTGCGGTGGATATCTACGGCAACCTCTATGGCTTTGGGGACAATAGTTATTCCGAAATGGGCAACCGTACCACCGCCGCAAGCGGCACCCCCATCAAGTTGATGAGTGGTGTGAAGCAAGCAGAGGCGGGGCGGTATTTCAGCGTTATTCTCGCTAAAAACGGTGATGTTTATACCGCGGGCCGCAATGACCTCGGCCAGCTCGGAACAGGGGATAATCGGGATTATGCCACCTATAAAAAGGTGCTGGAGGGTGTGATGAAGATCGCCGTTAGCGATCATTCTTGCGCCGCCCTTACCGCCGATGGGAACCTCTATGTCTGGGGCAGTAATGCCGCAGGGCAGCTCGGTAAAGGTGCGGAAAGTTGGAATGCGCCCCAAAAGATCGCCGAGGATGTTTATGATGTGGCGATGGGTCCGCAGTCCATGGGCGTGATCCGTCTGAATCGGGATGTGGAGGTAAGCGGCGCTGCCCGCCCCGAAGGCGGTGCGGAGTGGCATAGCGTTTATGCCTTCGGCGCAACTATTCCCGAGGATCAGATGTATTCTGAGAAGGTTGAAATGCCTGCAAAAGAATAATTTTATGAAAATCGAAAAAAATGTTTGACTTTGCTATGGAAGTATGATAATATATCCAAGTAACGAAGTTTTTAAGCGAAAAAGAGGTGATATTCATGAGAGAAGGGATTCATCCCAATTACGATAAGGCTGTTGTAAAGTGTGCCTGCGGCAATACTTTCGAGACCCGCTCCACTCAGAGCGAGATCCGTGTTGAAATTTGTTCCAAGTGCCATCCTTTCTTCACCGGTAAGCAGAAGTTGGTTGATACCGGCGGTCGTGTAGACAGATTTAAGAAGAGATATAATCTGGATAAGTAATAAGAAAACCGAAAGGCGTTGCCTTTCGGTTTTTTTAAAATCGGAGGTCAATATGATCAAAACGATTCTATGGGATTTCAACGGAACGGTAATGGATGATCTGGGCGCCTCGGTCGGCGCAGTCAACGCCATGCTGGCCCGCCGCCACCTGCTGCCTATCACCGAAGAATGGTATACCCTCCATCTCATCATGCCTTTGGAGGCTTTTTATGAAAGCGTGGGCTTTGATATGAAGCAGGAGCGGATCGAGGAGGTTTCGGAGGAATTTCAGCGGGAATGCGGCAAGTTTCCCCGCCCGGTCTTCCCTGAGGTTCTTCGGATGCTGGAAACCTTTCGCGAGAAAGGATATCGCCAACTGCTCTTCTCTTCGCTCCACCATGATATCCTTATTCGCCAGGCGGAGGAGCGGGGAATTTCCGCTTATTTCGAGGGGATCGTCGGTCGGCAGGACCGTTCTCTGGGCGGGAAAGACCAAGCGGTGCAGGCGTATTTTGAGGCCCGCAACATTCATCCCCATGAGGTGCTCTTTATCGGAGATCTCACCACCGATGCCGCCATGGCGGAATATATCGGCAGCCCCTGCGCGCTGATCGCCAAAGGCCATCAGCACCATAGCGTGCTGGAGCAAACGGGCGCGTATGTTTTAGACTCTGCAACCGACCTTGAAAATTTGTTGGAGGAACTCAATCATGGTTGATAAAGTATTAAATAATCTGCGTCAAAACCGCATGGAAGCCTATTATGTGGATAAGAAGGAAGAGGTCTTGCCCCTGGTGCAGAAGATGCTCCCGAAGGGCGCAACCGTCTCCACCGGCGGTTCTATGACCTTAAAAGAAACAGGGGTCATTGATCTGTTGCGGAGCGGGGATTACCGTTATCTCGACCGCTCCCGCGAAGGGATCACCCCCGAGGAAAAATATCAATGCGAGCGGGATACCTTTTTTGCCGATTGCTTTCTTTGCTCCTGCAACGCCATCACCGAGGGTGGAGAGTTGGTCAATGTGGATGGCTATGCCAATCGGATCGCGGCCATCAGCTTTGGGCCGAAATCGGTGATCATGGTGGTTGGGATCAATAAATTGGTGAAGGATGTGGAGGAAGGCATTCGCCGCGTCAAAAAGATTGCTGCCCCTCTCAATACCAAGCGCCTTTCCTGCGATACCTATTGCAATAAAACCGGCGTCTGTATGGGATTGGACGGCGGGCTGGCCGATGGATGCGCCTCCTCGGCGCGGATCTGTTGCAGCTATCTGATCTGCGGTCCTCAGCGGCCGGAAAACCGTATTAAGGTGATCCTGGTCGGCGAAGAACTCGGTTATTAAAAGGCTAAAACGGCAGTTTATCTGCCGTTTTTTGCTTTTTACACATTCATTATTTTTTCATCGTAGACTGTATTAGAAGAGAAAGGAATGGAAATAATAGTATCAGAAACGATGAAAGGATGAGAAAGATGATCAAACGCGGGGATATCTATTATGCAGATCTCTCGCCGGTAGTTGGAAGTGAGCAGGGCGGCTTGCGCCCGGTTCTGATCGTGCAGAATGATGTTGGCAACCGCTATAGCCCAACGGTGATCGCGGCGGCCATCACCAGCA
The DNA here is from genome assembly GCA_017442025.1 of Clostridia bacterium. Taxonomy (GTDB): domain Bacteria; phylum Bacillota; class Clostridia; order Oscillospirales; family QAKW01; genus QAKW01. The sequence goes on along the minus strand of JAFSBD010000104.1, from coordinate 3,563 downwards.
AGATCGATAAAGGCCGACTTCCCACTCATATTAATATAGAGGAGACCTGCGGTCTTCAAAAAAAGTCGATGATCCTTTTGGAGCAGGTTCGTACATTGGATAAAGCCCGCCTGCGGGAAAAGATGGGGCATATCAGCCCCGCCACCATGGAGCAGGTCGATAAAGGGCTGCAGGTAAGCCTCGGTTTATAAAAAATATCCACCCGAATGGGTGGATATTTTTTTAGTTGTTGATTCCGTGGTGGGCGGTGGGGGAGGTGGCATCCAACGCTTTAAAGGTATAGCCGTTGGCCAAGCCCCATTGGATGATCTCTTCAACCGCGTTAACGCTGAAGTTCTTGATATCATGCTGCAAAACAATCGAAACACCATTCCGCGCCATGCCGTTTTTCACATTTCGCGCCACCTGCGAGGTAGAGGTGGTCTCGCCCGCATCCCCGCTGGAAACGTTCCAATCGAAGTATTGGAAGCCCCGATCGGTCAGCTCCTTGGAAAGGCGGGTCACGATCCCGGGATTAAAGCGGCTCACCAGATTGGAGCTTCCGCCGGGGAAGCGGCAAAGGGTGGTGCGGATGCCGGTCTTATTATAGATCAGATCCTGCATCTGATAGAAGTCCTTAAAGAAGGCCTCCTCGCTGGCATAGATCTTATCGTAGTTGTGGGATGCGGAATGAACGCCGATGGCGTGCCCTTCGGATGCAATGCGGGTAAGCAGATGGTTATAGTTGGAATGATCGCAAACAAAGAAGGTCGCCTTGACGTTATATTTTCCTAAAATATCCAAAAGTTTGGCGGTATAAGGGCCGGGGCCGTCGTCGAAGGTGAGATAAACGGTCTTTTCACCGGGGATAACGGTGATGGGCTGGGGTTGCTTCACAACCGCCGGTGCTTTTACCGTAACAGTGCGCTCCGCCTTGGCGGTATTGCCGCTACTGTCTTCAACCGTGTATGTAAGGGTGTAGGTTCCCGCATTATCGGTATCCACCTCGCCGGATATGGCTACCTTGGCTGCAAGATCCCCATCGTAGTTATCGGTGGCGGTAAAGCCGGGCTCTTCAAATTTATTGCCGCGGGTGATGGAGATCTCTTTATCCCCCTTTAAGGTCAGTTCAGGCTTAACGGTGTCGACAATATGAACCGTCCGCTTTGCGCTGGCATTCTCGCCCCATTTTTCGGCCGAGTAGACGATGGTATAGGTTCCAACCTTCTTTTCATCCACCGCGCCTTCCTGGGAAACCTCCAGCGCCCAACCTTCTTTCATAAAGTGGGTGCCGCGATAAAAGGCTTCTGCGCCCGCTTCCTGATAGGTCTGGCCGTATTCCAAGGTGATCTCGGCATCGCCCTTCAGCGCGATTTCCACATGGAATTTGTTGGTAAAAAAGGCGATCGCCGCAGCCGCAGCCAGCAAAAGAACCGCTCCGATGCAGCATAACCCAATCAAAACGCCCTTTTTCGGTTTCTTAAATTCGATCATCTTAAGTTCCCCTCGTTTTAAATTCATATTCTTATCATATCACATTATACTAAAAAGGCAAGAAAAATCAATGAAATAAAGGCCAATGGTTGCGGCAAAAAAATAGAAGCAGACGTCATGGGGAGAGGAGGAAACCAAATTAATGGTAACGGCCAATCCCTGTTATCTGCTTCTAAATATAGTATATCCGAAATTTTCAAAAAAGTCAACATCATTCAAAAAGCCTGATTTGTCTAATGACAAATCAGGCTTTTTGTTGGTGGAAGTTAACGGGCTCGAACCGCTGACCCTCTGCTTGTAAGGCAGATGCTCTCCCAGCTGAGCTAAACTTCCATATGGTGACCCGAACGGGAATCGAACCCGTGATACCGCCGTGAAAGGGCGGTGTCTTAACCGCTTGACCATCGGGCCATGTTGGTGGCGCTAATTGGATTCGAACCAATGACACTGCGGGTATGAACCGCATGCTCTAGCCAACTGAGCTATAGCGCCGTAACAGACGACTTATATATTACATCAAAACCGCAATCTTGTCAACATATTTTTCAAAAAAAATTGATTTTTTTTAAGAAATTGAAAACCCTAACAATATAAAGTATATCCAAAAAATAAGGGGGTTGTGAAATGAAAAAAGAGGAAGAACAAAAAAACAGCGAGTCGTTGGAGCAAATGCTGGAGCTGGGCACCGCCGATACCCAAAGCGGGATTCAGGTGCTCAGCATTATCGGTCAGATCGAAGGCCATTTTTTGGCGCCCGAGCAAAATAAAACCACCAAATACGAGCACCTTTTGCCCATCCTGGTATCAATGGAAGAAAGCGAGGATGTGAAGGGTGTTTTGATCCTGCTCAATACCATGGGTGGGGATGTGGAGGCGGGATTGGCGATCGCTGAGCTGGTGGCCTCAATGGAAACGCCCACCGTCTCTTTGGTTTTGGGCGGTGGCCATTCCATCGGCGTGCCGCTGGCCTGCGCGGCGCGGCAATCCTTTATTGTCCCTTCGGCAACGATGACCATCCATCCCGTGCGCACCACCGGCACGATCATCAGCGTGCCCCAAAGCTTTCGCACCTTGGAGGAAATCCAAAACCGCATCTGCAATTTTATTGTCAATAACTCCCGCATCCCCTTCGATCGTCTGCAGGAATTGATGACATCGGTGGGAAATATGGTGACTGATGTGGGTACCATTCTTGCGGGGGAGCAAGCGGTGGAGGAAGGCTTGATCGATGGTGTCGGCGGGCTGAAAGAGGCCTTGGCCGCTTTAAAAGAAATGATTGAAAAAGAAGATAAAAGCAGGTATAATAAAAAACATGATGAGAATAATCAAAGCTGAAAAAACCGATATTGAGCCCCTCGCCGCGATTTTAGCGGAAGGGTTTACCCATGACCCGCTTTATTGCCATTATATTCCCTATGAGCAGGAGCGGCAGGGCATTCTTTTGCAGATCTTCCGCAAATATCTCACCGACTTTTGGGAGGAGCTTACTGTCTATACAACGCCGGAGCGTGCCGGCGTTCTTTGCATCTGCCCTTCTTATGCCAAAGGGGAGGAACGGGTGATTTTGCCCACCCATGTTCAAAAGGTCTATGATCGCATTAATGAGGTCGTTGCTCCGCTTTTTTATGAGGAATATCTGGTGCTGGACCTTTTGGCGGTGCGCGCTGATCTGCGGGGTAAGGGGCTGGCGCGGGCGTTGGTGGAAGAGTTTCGCCGCGAGGTTGCCCGCCGCCGTATGGTCGGTATTGTTGAGATCTATGAGCCAAATCATGTGGCATTTTATGAAAAACTCGGTTTTCACCTGGCCCATCTTCATCCGGTGGGGGAAACGCTGAGCGCATATTTAATGGAGATTTAAATGGTAATTGCTTCGCTGAAAAATTTGATATTGGAATTTGGTGACCGCCGAGTGATCGATGGAGTGAATGTTCTCTGCGAAGAGGGGGCGGTCATCGGCCTGATCGGCGGTAATGGCGCAGGAAAATCCACCCTGCTGAACGTTTTGATGGGCAAACTGGAGCCCACCGCCGGGGAGCGGTTTATCCACCCGAATGTACGAATGGGTTATTTGCGGCAGAATAGCGGCCTTT
>JAFSBD010000103.1 GCA_017442025.1 Clostridia bacterium | reverse complement strand
CGGCCTGCAAAGAGGAAGAGAAGGTGGCCGCTTTCGTTCAGCCCACCCTGTTCCCCGCCGATTCTCTCACCGCCTCGGTGCCTACCAACTTCAATCTCATTACCTATGATACCGCCTATACCGGCCGCATGAGCTTCTATGGCCAGGGCGCGGGCAGATATCCCACCGGCGCAAACGTTGTGCAGGATCTTTTGGATCTCAACGCAGGAGTAGAGCATTTCTATGCCGAAGGGGCGGAAAAGAAGGCCCTTTCCAATGAGATCGCTTCTTATTCCTATTACCTGCGCACCACCTCTGCCAAGGCAAAGGATGTTGCGAAAGAGACCTGGGGCGAGGGCGTTTTGACCGAGAAGATGAGCGTTGCCGCTATGGTTGCGTTGATGAGCAAGATCAAGGAAGAAGATCCCAAGGCGTTTATTGCAGCTATTAAGTAATATAGAGGAAAATTATGTTAAAGGTTTTAAAATTCGGCGGATCCTCCATGGCGGATGCGATCCAATATAAAAAGGTTCGGGCGATCGTGGAAGCCGATCCCACCCGCAGGGTGGTGGTCGTTTCCGCGGCGGGCAAGCGGTTTAAGGAGGATCATAAGATCACCGACCTGCTTTATCTCTGCCACGCCCATGTCCAATATGGGGTGTCCTTTGAATCGGTCTTCGGCATGATCGCCGATCGCTATAAGGGCATCAAAGAGGATCTGGGGCTGAAGATTGATATCGAGTCCCATTTAGAGCAGATCCGCAAAAAGCTGATCTCCGGCATGAGTGAAGAGGAGCTGGCCTCTCGGGGCGAGTATCTTTCGGCTTTGCTGATGGCGGATTATCTGGGCTTCGATTTCGTCGATGCCGCCCATTGGCTGAAGTTCCGCTATGACGGAACCATCGACCAAGAGGAATCCTATGCCGCTTTGCGGCGGGAGGCCGAGGGGCGCAAGGTGGTCATTCCCGGTTTCTATGGGGTGATGCCCGATGGCCAGATCCAGACCCTCACCCGCGGCGGCTCGGATATCACCGGTGCCCTTGCGGCGGCCGCGCTGGATGCGGATGTTTACGAAAACTGGACCGACGTTTCAGGTATCCTGATGGCCGATCCCCGCATTGTGGAGGATCCCCAGCCCATCGATCGGGTTACCTATAGTGAACTCCGCGAGCTCAGCCATGCGGGTGCGCAGGTGCTCCATGAGGGAACCATCTATCCGGTACGGGAAAAGAAGATCCCCCTCAATATCCGCAATACCAACGAACCCGACCATCCCGGCACCATGATCATGGAAAGCTTTGATGATTCCATGGATATGGAGCATCGGTTCATCACCGGTATCGCCGGCAAAAAGGATCATTCCATTATTACCCTCACCAAGATCGGCCTTTCCTCTGCAGTGGGCGAGTTGCGCCGCATTCTGGAGGTCTTTGAGGATCATAACATCCCTGTGGAATATGTCCCTTCGGGATTGGATACCGTTTCGCTGGTGGTGGATTCCGCCAAGGTTTCTTCCTGCCTCTATTCCATGCTGGGCGAACTTCAAAAGAAGATCAAGCCCAATAATATTAAGGTGCATGATCAGATCGCCATCGTTGCGGCGGTGGGTCGAAAGATGGCCTTCCGCGCCGGCGTTTCCGGCCGGATCTTTGCCCGCCTGGGCGAAAACGGGATCAGCATCCGCATGATCTCCCAAGGCCCCGATGAGATGAATATCATCGTCGGCATCGATAATAAGGATTATGCAAACGCCATTCGCGTATTATATAACAGCTTTGTTAAATAAAATGTGTTGATCCGAAGCCAACGCCCCTTCCGCCGATCCCTTTTGGCGCTTTTCGCTCATTTCGCCTTTGTAGGGAACAAATCCCAACTGCAGGCAAAATAAGCAAAAATCATCCAAAATGTATTCGTCGGCAGAAGCATCGTTTCGAATAAACACATTTTGAAGTAAATTGAAAATTAAGTGTATTTTTGAATTTGGTTAAGGAGAATATATTTATGAAAAATGTAGCCATTCTGGGTGCCACCGGTGCGGTGGGCCGCGAGATGTTGAAGGTATTGGAAGAGCGGAATTTTCCCATCGGCAAGCTCAAGCTGCTGGCCAGCGAGCGGAGCGTGGGGAAGCTGATCCCCTTTAAGGGCGAGAATATCGCCGTTGAATTGGCCGATGAAAACGCCTTCGAGGGGATGGACATTGTTTTAGGTGCGGCCTCCAATGATCTGGCCAAGCGCCTGGCTCCCGCCATTGTTGCGGCAGGTGCGGTATTTGTCGATAACTCCAGCGCATTCCGCATGGATCCCGATGTTCCCCTGATCGTTCCCGAGGTCAATGCCGAGGATGCCAAAAACCATAAGGGCATCATCTCCAACCCCAACTGCTCCACCATCATCACCATCACCGCGGTCAACGCGCTGAATAAGCTCAGCCCCATCAAGACCATGATCGCCTCCACCTATCAGGCGGTCTCCGGCGCAGGTGCCGCAGGCCCTGTGGAACTGATGGATCAGGTCAACGCTGTTGCTAAGGGCGAGGATTTTGAAACCAACGTATTCCCCTATCAGATCGCTTATAACCTCATTCCCCAGATCGGCGGCGAAGCCTTCGAGGGCTATACCTCCGAGGAAATGAAGATGCAAAACGAGGGCCGCAAGATCATGCATCTGCCCGAATTGCTGGTCAACTGCACCTGCATTCGTGTCCCCGTTGTTCGCAGCCATTCCATCTCCGTTACCGTTAAGACCGAAAAGCCCATCAGCGTGGAGGATGCGCAAAAGATCATCGCCTCTGCCCCCGGTTGTAAGCTGGTGGACGATCTCAATAATAAAAAGTATCCCATGCCCCTTGATACCACCGATCAGGATCTCGTCTTTGTCGGCCGTATCCGCAAGGATCTCACCGATGAGTGCGGTCTGCAGATCTGGTGCTGCGGGGATCAGGTACGCAAGGGCGCAGCAACCAATGCTATTCAGATTGCAGAGTTGTTATAACCGTTGAAATGGGCGCCTTTCCGATTTTTCGTTCTCGCTGTATCGACATACAGCTTCACCCAAAGAAATCGAAAAATCCATCCCATTTGAACGGTTTGTTTGATGATAATTAAAAGAAAAGAGACCGCAAGGTCTCTTTTTTTAGTGCTTTTTTCCGCTTCGCCGTATCGACATACGCCTTCGGCGCGAGAAATCGAAACCTGCATCCGATTTGAGCGATCAAGCCAAAGGAGCGAGCTGGTTTTATAAAATGATTAAAAGAGACCGCAAGGTCTCTTTTTCATTTTTTTCACAAACTGTTGCTTACTTCTCTAAGGTCGTTCAAATGGGATGAGATTTTCGTTTTCTTTGAGCGAAGACGTATGTCGATACGTCGAGATCAAAAAAACGGAAAGATCGCCCATTTCAGCGATCTTATAATAAATATATTGAATTTGATGCCGTTAAGTGGTAAAATAAATATATGATGATTTTAACGGGAGGGCTGGCCATGATCGTTTTGAAGATCATAGGGATCGTAGTTGCGGTCTTGGTGGTGCTCCTATTGCTTTTTTTGGCATTGCCGGTGGATTTGTTTTTTCGGTTCGAGCCGCAAAAGGGGCTGGGCGTTTTTGTTCGCATTCTGGGCATCCCCTTGGGAGGCGGCTCGCCCGATGCCGAAAAGCCTAAAAAAGAGAAGCAAAAAAGCGGCGGCGATGCCGCGCGGCTGATCAAGCGGCTGTTGGGTTTTCCCCATCTGGAAAGCGGCGAGACGCTCCGCTCCGCCCTGGAAGAGCAAGGGGCGGCGGAGACCCTTTCGAGCACCCTCGAAACGGTGCAGATGCTTTTGGATCGGGTCTTTTGGCTGGTGCGGCGGTGCAAGGTAATTCGGTGCAAGTTTGTTTCCGTCAGCGGCGGGGAGGATGCCGCCTTGGAATACGGCACAGCCTGCGCCATCCTTTATCCCTTTATCAGCTACCTGCAATCGGCGGCGGATATCGCGACGCGGGTGATCGACCTGCGGATCACCTGGGATTTTGATCGGGAGGATAGCCTCTTTGAGATGGATCTGGGCGTGCGGGTGCATATCTGGCATCTGGCGCGGGTGTTGGTCCATATTATTATGAAGAATTTAGAAAAGGAAGTTTGAGGGCGGTAGAATGGAACAGAAAAATCAAGGAAATTTGATGAATGTTTTGTCCTTTGTGGCAGAGCAGACGATGGCACTTTCCAAGGAAAATACCGTTCTGGGTGAGCCCATTGAAAAGGATGGGGTAACCATTATCCCCATCTCCAAGCTTTCGGTCGGCTTTGCGGGCGGCGGTGCCGATCTGGAGGATAACGGCCGCAAGAAAAGCAAGCATCCCGCAGGCGGCGGTGCGAAGGTCAGCCGCACTCCCGTCAGCTTTTTGGTGATCGACGGTAAAGAGGTACGCACCATCAGCGTGGAGGTAAGCGAACCTTCCCCCATCGCCGACTTGGTGGATACGGTTATTTCCACCATCAAAAAGAAGAAAGAAGAGTAAAGAAACAGCCGAGCTTTAAGCTCGGCTGTTTCTTTACTCTTGATAGATGGATAAGATATAATCGGGGCGGAGGAGTTGCAAAAGGCGGGGCTGCAGATCTGCGAGGGAGACCCCTTGCAGATTGATAATGCCGGTGCCCTTGGCTTTGAAATAGGCCTCCTTGGCGGTAAAGATCTCATAAAGGCGGCGTTGCCTACCCAGGAAGGTGCGCTCCTTAATAAAATAGTTGAGGTCTTGGGGGGAGCAGATGCGGGTGGCCAGCTTCAGATCCAGCGGCCGCACCGCCTCAATATCGATACCGATGGGGCGATTGCTGACCGCGCAGGAAACCCATTGGCCCGAATGGCTGATATTAAAATGAAGAGGCAGGTTTTCTGCATAGGGCTTGCCCTTGGGGGTGCGGGCCAGGTGGATTTGATCCTTGGGCATTCCGCTATATTTTGAGAGCAGTTCCCTGGCCATCCATTCGCCCAGGATCGAAGCTTCAACCCGCTCTTTTTTGCCGATCCGCGCAAGGGCAGCTTTGCGCGTTTCCGCCATCATCGCCCAGGCCATTGCCCGCTCTTTTGCATCAAATTCGCGAACTGAGCAAACCATCCATTCCATGCAGATACCCCCCTTTCTTTTTTATATAATACCAAAAAAACAAACCATCTTCAAGTATAAAAAAGGCTGCGCCATCGGCGCAGCCTTTTTGATGCTTTTTAAGCGAGAACTTAGGCAAGCTCAGCGAAATACTTGATGGTGCGAACCATCTGGCTGGTGTAGCTGTTCTCGTTGTCG
>JAFSBD010000102.1 GCA_017442025.1 Clostridia bacterium | reverse complement strand
CGGGAACCAGCTTCTCGATTACCGATTCATCACCCTTTTTGTCTTCCTTGGTGCTGCCGGTAACGCAGGACGCCATCATCATGGTTGCACAAACCAAAACCATAGCCAAAGCCAAAATTTTAATCAACTTATTCATCATATCAGATCCTCCCTCCGCCTTATGGCAGAAATCTTCAGTAGATATTTTTAGATATTAAAATTATAACATTATTATTATTTTTTTGATACAACATCATGTTGTTTTTATTTACCTCAATGTTGTCAAAAAAAATAATTGAATCCCCGGGAAAGGTTTGGTATAATAGCATCGTGATTATTTTGAATGAAGGAGATCGTTCATGCGCAACCGAAGCAGCGGCGTTTTGCTGCATATCTCTTCCCTGATGGGCCCCTATGGAATCGGCGTTTTCGGCGGGGATGCCCTTCGCTTTATCGACTTTTTGCAAAAGGGCGGCTTTTCCGCCTGGCAGGTTTTGCCCTTTTCCATCCCCGACGCCTGCAATTCCCCCTATAAGAGCATCAGTGCCTTTGCGGGCAACCCCCTCTTTATCGATCCCGCCCGCCTGCTGGAGCAGGGGCTGATCACCGCCGAGGAACTGGAAAGCTGCAAAGCCGAAAGCCCCTACGCGGTGGATTTTGACCATCTGAAAGAGCAACGGGCGAAGCTTTTCGATTCGGCCTTCTCCCGCTGCCCCGCCGCCCTTTGGGAAAAGGTGGAAGCCTGGCGCAAAGAACAGCCTTGGCTGGAGGATTTCGCCCTCTATTCCGCTCTCAAGGCCGAAACCGGCAAGGATTGGATCGATTGGCCGCAGGCCTTGCGCGCCCGCGAGCCCCAAGCGATGCAGGAGGCCAAAGTCCGCCTGCATCGAACCATGGAGCGGGAGATCTTTTTGCAATATCTCTTTTTCACCCAATGGCAGAATATCCGCGCCTATGCCAAGGAGCGGGGCATCGCCATGATCGGCGATATGCCCATCTATGTCTCCTATGAAAGTGCGGACGTTTGGAGCAATCAGCATCTCTTTGCGCTCTCCGAAAAGGGAAGAATGCTGGAAGAAGCAGGCGTTCCCCCCGATTATTTCAGCGAAGACGGTCAACGTTGGGGCAACCCGCTCTATAATTGGGCGGCGATGAAGGCGGAAGGATATTCCTGGTGGGTCGCGCGCCTGCGCCATGCAAGTACCCTTTTTGATCAGATCCGTATCGACCATTTTCGCGCTTTTTCCGCCTATTGGGCGGTGCCCATCGAGGCGGAAACCGCCAAGGAAGGCCGCTGGAAGAGCGGCCCCGGCATGGATCTCTTTGATACGCTTTTTGCCAATATTGATAAAGACCTGCTGATCGCCGAAGACTTAGGGGTGCAGGATGAGGCACTGACCGCCCTCCTGAAAGAGACCGATCTGCCGGGGATGCGGGTGTTGCAGTTTGCCTTCCCCGGCGGCGATAATAATATGCATCTGCCCCATAACTATTCCGAAAATACGGTGGCCTATACCGGCACCCATGATAATAATACCCTCCTCGGCTACCTTTGGGAGCAGACCCCCGAAGACCGCCGCTATGCTCTGGATTATTGCGGTTTTCGCGGCGATAATTGGAAGGACGGCGGCGTGCAAAACCCCGCCATCCGCGCCCTAATCCGCGCAGTTTTCGCCTCCCCCGCCTACCTGGCGGTGGTGCCGATCCAGGATCTTTTGGGCTATGGCGGCGATACCAAGATGAACCGCCCGGGCGTCGCCGGCGGCAACTGGAGCTACCGCCTCACCGAAGAGGCCTTCGCCCAGCTTGCCCCCGAAGAATACCGCAAACTCTCCGCCCTTTATAACCGCATCTAATAAAGTAGGGAACGGCCTGTCTGCCGTCCCGTTCAGCAAAAAATCGGCCGGGGCTTTCGCCACGGCCGATTTTCAGCGTGTCAAAGAATTCTATTTTTTATCTTTGACACGCTGGGGGACTATCAGAAAAGAGTGCAGATTTCGTCGATCCGTTCTCGTCGGCGTACATAGGTACGGTAGAGAGCGGATCGGCGGAAAGCAGAAAATTTTAATAAATCCGCATTTTTGCGGATTTTTTCCTTATAAAAAGAACAGCGAGAAAGCGCAAACACTCCTTCTCGTTTTGTTTTTAAAAATAGTACAAGCCCCTTGTTTTTCTTCTTTTTCTGCGGTCTGTGCCTTTTCTGACAGTCTGAGAAAAATCG
>JAFSBD010000101.1 GCA_017442025.1 Clostridia bacterium | reverse complement strand
GCAAAAGACCTGGGTATCCCCGGTCCAGCCCAACCGCTCATCCCGCTGGGGGCAGTCGGTGGGCAGATCGAGATAATTGCCCTTTTGCCCCCAGATGATATTCTGATAGAGTTGGTTCAAAAGGGGATGGCCGCACTCAAAATCGCCCGTTCGCTTCATATCCGAATGGACGACCACCGCGGTAAAGGCCTCCGGCCCGATCTCCGCAGGGCATTCCAGCAGGCGGATATAGCGGAAACCATAGTAGGTGAAATGAGGGGCTAAAACCTCCTCTTCCCCGCTCAAAATAAATTTTGCCAACGCCTTGGCCTTGCGATAGTTGGCATTATAGAAATTGCCCTCGTTATCCAGCACCTCACCGTGGTCAAAGGCAATCACTTGGCCGCGCTCGCCCTGCACCTGCAGTTCCACCCAGCCGGTGATATTTTGCCCGAAATCGACAATTTTCTCGCCGTTGGGCGCAATAAACATGGACACCGCGCGGATCCGCTCTTGGGGCATGATCCATTCCCCGTCCTGCGGAACGGTGTTCCATGCCTTTTCGCTCACCACCGCCTTGCCCAGCAGAGTGGGCTGATGGGTCCCATCCCAAAGCTCGCCATGGTAGATCTCGGTAAAGCGAACCGGATGGGTATAGCAATCCCAATCACCATCGGTGGTAACCGTTTGCGCCGAGCCATCGGCAAAATAGGCGGTGATCTTCGCCGCGCAGGCAACCTGATCGGCATATTTATGATTCTCGTTGCCATAGCCGATATGACCTACCGCCCAGCCTTGGCCTGCCTCCAGGGCGGCAACGCCGCCTTGGGCAAAATGATCGGTAATATCATAAGTCTGCACCAATAGCCGATGGGTGTAGGAGGTCCAGCCGGGGGTGAGCACCTGCTCCCCTACCTTTTGACCGTTGATCAAAAGATTATAAACCCCGATAGCGGTGGCCTTTGCCTCTACCCTTTGGGGCGTTTGCGCCCAGCGGATCTCCTTTTGAAAAAGAACCGCCGCCTCCCCGGTATCAACGGGGCTTTGAATGAAGTTCATAACTTTCCTCATCAAAACTAATATTACTTTAATGTCTAAAACCGTTCAAATCGGATGAGATTTTCGTTTTCTCCGGCTGAAGGCGTATGTCGATACGGCGAAGACGGAAAAACGGAAAGATCGCCGATTTCAACGGTTCAACTCCAGTTTTGGGCTGATCATCAGCCCAAAACTTCTAAGCTGATATTCATACGCCCAGTGATCTCCATATGTTCTCCATGCTCCGGGCCCGTACCATTCGAAGAGATCGGCGCAATTATGCAAGGTACCAAAGGTGTTGACACGGTTACCAAACAACGTAACCTTCAAGGTATGCTTCCCTGCCGCCACCTTCTTGAAGGGTACGTCATAGGGCGCAAAGGCCAAAGGCTTTGCCTCGCCGTCGTCCAGCGCGACCTTCAAAAGCGCACCCGCATATTTGCCGCAATGGAGGGTCAGATCTCCCGCGTTTTGGGTCTCGAAGGGCAGTTCATAGGTCAGATTTCCGCCATAGAAGGGCAAGCCCTGCTCCGCCACGCTCCCGAAGGAAAGATGGTCGGTGGGCGGGACGATCTTGGCTTCTGCGCCCCGCACCGCAACATCAAAATCGCCTAAGATGAAGCAGTTTTCCAAATTGCTCCGCTTGCCGAAGGGCAGGGTGATCTCCAAAATATTCTTGCCCTTTTTGATGGGCGGAAGGGCAACGGTTTGGATGGATTCATCCACATACCAACCGAGAATCTCGGCAGGCACTTCCTTGCCGTTCCAAAGGATGGTGGCATCGGCGGCATTTTCCAATGCCAATTTGGCGTCCTTTACCTTAAAGTCGCTCTCCACCGCAAACCGCAGGGAGGCGGTATGCTCGATTTTCTCGGCGGGAACGGCCCAGGGCTGGACGATCTTTGCAGTGCGCAACGGCCAGCCCAACTGCTTACGCAGAGTATTATCCAACCGCAAAATTTCTTCTTCGGGTTGCCATTCCTGCTGATCCAGGCGGTATTCCGCCATATCCAGCACCAGAACATTTTCCTCTTCCCGCGTTACCTTTACGGCCTCCTTCCAATCCTTGCGCATCAGAACCACCGTTTCCCGGGGTTGGATGGTGAACTCGCCGAAGATGGGAGCGGAAAGCTGCAAAAGCAGGCTATCGGAGGGGAAGAATTCATGGGTGATGATGGTCTTGCCGCCCTGATGGCGGAAGGAAACGGGCATGATCTTGCCCGAGAGGGTATCGTATCTTTGGGGCTGATACTCCCCGTTTACGGTGATCTCCAGCATCTCGCCCTTGGGCTTTACGGAGCCCATCTGGGCATCGATACTGCCCATCTGCTCCTTTTTATAGCGGGCAATAAAGAGCCATTGCACCTCGCCGTCTTGGCGCAGCTGATAGGTCATATGATCGGCCGATCCGCCGCCCCGCTTGGCGATCTCCACTTGGCGGCAGGGAGCAAGCGCGCCCATCAATTCGGTCTTATCGAAGGGGATGCAATCGGCATCTTTCAGGAGCTTGGCGGCCTCCCCGCTCAAAATACCGTCGGTATAGGCAGGCAAACGCCCCATCACCAAAACTTTACCACCTGCTTTTTCAAAGCGGGCAAGGTATGCGGCGGTGGTTTTGCGCAAAGTGAGGCAGGCGGGAACCAAAATGGCATCATATTCCATCACGCCCACCTTGCGGGGGGATGCTTCATCGGCGATCTCCGCCAGCACCGCTTCACTAATGTAGTCAAAATCCTGATGGCCTTCCAAAAGCCAACGGTTGAGGGTCTCATAGTTTTCATCCAAGGCCTTGCGGGCATCAGCGGTCTGATCGGCAGGGCCGGTCAGGATCCAATAGCTCTCCACCGGCTGAACAACACCCACCTTAACGATAGGCGTGCCGCGGGTGAGGGCGGTATTGAGGCGGGCGAAATGATCCTCAATATAGGGGTATTCCTTATACCAGGGCGATTGATAGAAGAGGGAGGCGGGATAATCCCGCTTGGCCTCGCCGCCCATGCTCATCCAGGCCAGATGGGGCACCCGCAGGGTAACGCCCATCGCCGCCTGCCAATCCCCTTGGAATTTATGGCCGCGGAAATCAAAATCCCAGTTGGTAACGCCATAGAGCTCGCTCATCATTCCCTCTTTATCCAGCTGGCGAACCAGGGATTGAGCTTGCTTGGCGGTGGTCAGCTCGGTGCGGTCGCAGAGCATATCGATGCCCGGCAGGGTGAAGGCCCGATATTGGCGCAAAAGGTCGCCCGCCGATTCGGCCTGCCCCGAAAGGGTGGGCTCTTCAAAGATATGGCCGGTGAAGGCGAGCCCATGCTCTTCGCACCAACTGCCGCATTGGGCGGTAAAAGCGGTATAGAAAAGATCGGCGCAAAAATCATAATAGCGGTATTTGATCAAGGAATCGCTGCCGTCGGCCTTCTTCCAGAAAAGCTCGGGCAGACGGTCGAGAAGATCCTCGCCGTAGCGCGCCTGATATTTTTCCTCCATAAAGCGGGTCCAGGTATAAAGAATGGTGCCGTCGCTATGAGCGGAAGGGATGGTATGCTCCCCTTTGCGGCAGGAGAAGGTGGGCTCATCGGTGAAGATGGCGGGAACGGTCTGATCAAATTCTGCCCCCACCGCCTTTTCATAGGCGCCATAGGTTAGATCGATAAAACGGGCGATCGCCTCTTCGTCCATAATATCAACGTAGCCTTCGCCGTTATAGCGGGGCTCCCCATCGGCGGTCAGGACCGATGCGTACCATTTTTTTCCCTCGGCCAACCCATCTTTTTCGATCCGCCGATAGGAGGCGAGCATCCCCTGCTCATCGATGGAAATATCGTAGGTTGCCAAATAATAGGGCTTGCCCTGATCGAAGGCTTCTTCTTTGGAGAGGTAAACAGCCGGTGCGGTTTGGCTGAAGGAGAGCGTCTTGCAACGGTACTTCTTCTCCTTGGTGACCATACCGCCCGCCACCCCGCTGGGGTAACGGTCCTCATCATAAAGCCAGGCCAGCATCCCTTGGCTTTTTGCCTTCTCGGCGCAGGCCTTGACATGCTCCATAAATTCCTTATCTAAATAAGGGGAGGCCATGCCGGTGCGGGAATGGATATGAAACCCGCCGAAGCCCATCTCTTTGAAATAATCGATCTGGCGCAAAAGCTGCTCCCGATCCAAAGTGCCGTTCCAGGCCCAGAAGGGCGCGCCGCGGTATTCCGCGGTGGGGGCGCGGAACAG
This sequence comes from Clostridia bacterium, assembly GCA_017442025.1. GTDB lineage: Bacteria > Bacillota > Clostridia > Oscillospirales > QAKW01 > QAKW01. The sequence continues at coordinate 4,084 of JAFSBD010000101.1, read as the reverse complement.
CTCCATATTCAATTCTTTTTCCGTATTTTTCTTGTATAACATTGCAAAAACCTCTTTGTTTTGTTATTGACACTATTATAACACCAATGATATAATAAAAGCAACCGCTATTATTGCATAAATAGGGGGTGATTTTATTGCCGCAAACGAAATACTTTTCCCAGCTCAAGCAGGAAAAGATTCTGATGACCACCTGCTCCAGCCCCTCCGCCCCGCCCCACGACCATGATTTTCTGGAGCTGACCTATGTTGTCCAGGGGCAGGCGAACCACCGCATCGGGGATCATACCTCGGTGATCGGGCAGGGAGACTATTTCATTGTGGACTATGGGGTGCATCATCAATACGATCAGATCGGCAAGACCCCCTTTGTTGTTATCAACTGCCTCTTTCTCCCCCGCCTGATCGATGAAACCCTCTCCAACTGCCACCATTTTCAGGATCTGGCGGATAGTTACCTCATTAAATTCGATTATCGCAACTTAAGCGACCGCCCAACGGGCAGGATCTACCACGATGCAGACGGGCATATCGGCCGCCTCATCACCCGCCTTTCCAAGGAATATAACGAAAAGCAGGCGGGTCATCAGGAGATGATGCGTTGCCAGTTGATCGAAATCTTGATCGATACCATGCGGCAGGTGCACCGCCCGGAGGAGCTGCCCCAAAGCAGTAACTTAGTCCAATATATCACCGACCAGGTGGAAAAGAATTTCATGGACCGCCTTTCCCTGGCGGAGCTTGCCCGAAAATGCTGCTATAGCTTAGCCTATGTCAGCAAACGGTTCAAAGAGGAAACAGGCATGACCTTCCAAAGCTACCTGCAAATGGTGCGGGTGCGGGAGAGTTGCCGCCTCTTGGCCAATACCCCCAAAAAGATCAGCGAGATCAGCGAGCTGGTGGGCTATGCCGACCCTAAATTTTTTAACCAGATCTTTAAAAAACAAACGGGGATGACCCCCCGCGAATTTAAAAAACTTTATCGAAAGGATCCTTTGTTATGAAAAAGATCGTTGCAATTCTTCTGGCGATTCTGATGCTGATGCCCGTTGCCCATGCCGACGGCGAGAACATGACCCTGCGCCTCAGCGGTGCAAGCGGCAAGATCGGCGACACAGTTACCGTTACCGTTTCGGTGGAAAACGCCCCCGCCTGCGCCTCCTTCCAGATGGTGATCACCTATGATTCCGATGCGTTGGAGATCTCCGGACCCGGCAAAAAGCTGGATGTGGGCGGCCTTTTCTACCTCAACCCCAACACCACCCAAGGGGATCAAAAGGCCATCAAGGCCACCTCCGCCGGCATCGGCAAAGCCGCGCTGGAGGGGGATATGGATCTCTTCAGCGTGGATTTCAAGATCATCGGCAAGCCCGCCGATGCTTTGGCCTCAACGGTTTCGGTTTATTCCCAAACCTTTTCTGCCAACGATAAGAATCTGACCCCCATCGATTCCATCATCATCCCTCCCTGCCGCATCACCGTTGTTGAGGAAGGGCAGATCGAGCCCCCCAATCCCGGCAATGATACTCCCGCCGATGGCGGCGAAGAGGAAGTTCCCCCCATTTCCGATCGGCCTGTGAGCAACGATGCCCCTGTTACCAACACGCCCGATGCTCAGCCCTCCACCCCCGGCGATGATGATAACGCCCTTTCGGGCGATGCCGAGATCGCTCCCGCCCCCAACGCCCCCACCGGCGATTGGTTCTTCCAGGGCGAGGATGTTTTGCATCATTTCTATACCGGCGAAGATACCCTCTATAAGGGTGAATATGAAAAGGACGAAGAGGGCAAGATCACCGGCGTTACCCTCTATGATGAAAAAAAGAACGAGCTGGGCAGCCTGAAGGTGGAAGAGGATGCCGAGGGCAACCTCACCGTTCTGGAGCAGGATCTCCAAACCGATAAAAATGATAAGGATGACGGTAAGGATAAGGGCGGCTTTTCCCCCTGGTTCCTCTTGCCCATGGGCGCGGCGGTGCTGATCGCCATCGCAGGCATCATTCTCTACACTAAGAAAAAATAAAAAAAGCAAAAGGGGCTGTAAAAAATTCAACGAATTTTTTACAGCCCTTTTTATATTCCTTCAAAACTGCTCGGGAAGGGAATCGACATATTGGATCTTCAGCACCTTGCCGTAGCGTTTCTTGAGATCTTTTTTCAATTGCTCTTTTTGGGAGTAGCCTTCATAGATCGAAACGACCACGCAGTTCTCCAAAGGAGCCGAATAGATCTCTACCACCGAGGGATACTCATAATAATCTGCTTCCACCGTGATAAGTTCCACTACCTCGTCGAGATATTCCTGGGAATACTTCTCTGCGCATCCGCTCAGCAGGGTAACAACCACCGCCAACACGATGGCCCAAGCCGTTATTTTAATTTTTCTGCCAAACATCATTTTTCCTCCGCTGTACATACGATGTTGTATACCTCTTGCCGCAAGACCTCATAGTCCTGCCCGCTCGCAAAGGATTCCTTTGCGGCAATCGCCCCCACCAACAGATATTCCTGCACCTCTTGGCGGGCACGCAGGCGGCAATCCAGTTCGAATTGCTTCTTGGTCCATTCCAGTTCCTCGGAGAGGTATTCTTCCCATTCCCATCCTTCCGAAACGGCCTTCTTTTGCTCTTGACGGGCCAGTTCTTCCGCCTTTTCAGCCAGGCATTCTTCGTTTAAATCAAACGAAGATCGCGCGATCATCGCCCGCAGGGATTGCTGCCAGGCCTCCTCTTTCTTTTGGGCTTCCAGGTCTTTGAGGATAGCCGCCTTCCATTCCGCCATCGACGAATAGTCCAGATGGGAGCGGACATATTCATCATCCAATTGCGCCGTTTCATCAACGGTATAGATATATTGGAGCGTTATTTTGCAAGATCCTTCGGCGATCTCCGGCGTTGGATTTTGATAAGGGATGGTATAGGTCTGCCCTACGGTCTTGCCCACCACCGATTGCTCGATCTGCGGATCAAAATTAACGGTTCCGCCCTTAACGACCTCTTTTTTCACCCGCATGACCGCTTGGGTTCCGGCGGTGATCTCATAGGAAATGATCGCCAGATCACCTTCCTCCATCACCTTTTTATCCGAAATGCGGATCGGCGGATTTTGATTAAAATACTTCTTCATCGCCAGATCCGCCTCTTGGGCTCCTACCTCTTGGGGCAGGTGTTTGCATGCACGATAGTCCCCCAATTGCAGGATATGGCAATCCTCATAGTCCATCGCCTCCAGCATCTGCTCAATACCGGAATGGATGGGAAGGGGTGGTTGAGATGCCGTTTTGCAAGAGGCCATCAAAACCGCCAGGATCAGGGTCAGCGCAATCAATATTTTTTTCTTCATACGATCCCTCCTTCTATTTATTATTGTACTATATAATAATAAAAAAAGCAATGCGGATTTGCGGCAAAAAACACAAAGAAAATTTTATAAAAATCTTGACAACCTTGAAAAATGGGTTTAAAATAGGTTCATATTTTTAAAAGGCGATGAACGGAAGAATAAGTACGAATCAGCTTCTGCTTTCAGAGAGCCGCCGGTTGGTTAAAGGCGGCAGAGAACTTTTTCGGAAATACACTCCGCGAGCCGCGCTTCGAAAGGCAACGAAAATCTACCTTTTTCATTAGATTTAAACGTTTTGCTCAGTAAGCTGCGCCGCATCCGCTGCGTTAAGGCGGCAGAGTATTGATGGATACTCGGTGAGGCCTGTATTTTCCGCGAGGAGCAGGCGAACAAAGGTGGTACCGCGAATTTTATTTCGTCCTTTGGTTCGATTTTTCGAACCAAAGGACTTTTTTGTTTTTTAAAGGAGATAGGAACATGACGATTGTTGATTTACTGGAAAGAAACGCCGCCGAAAAGGGCAGCGAAACGGCGCTGGTGGAGCTCAATCCCGAGATGCCCGAAAACCGCCGCCGCACCTGGCGGGACTACGACCTGGTGGAATCGGCCACAAGCGGCCATTACCGCCGGGAGATCACCTGGGGCGTTTTCAACGAAAAGGCCAATCGGGTGGCCAACGCCCTCATCGCGCGGGGTATCCGCCGCGGCGATAAGGTGGCAATTTTAATGATGAACTGCCTGG
>JAFSBD010000100.1 GCA_017442025.1 Clostridia bacterium | reverse complement strand
GAAAAAAATAAAATGAAAGGAGCGAGAATATGCCGGATCAATTTATTTTACATTCAAAATTTAAACCCACAGGCGATCAACCTGAAGCGATCGAAAAATTAACCGAAGGCATCAAAAACGGCTTAAAAGAGCAGGTTTTGTTGGGTGTAACCGGATCGGGCAAAACCTTTACTATGGCCAATGTTATTGCCAATGTAAATAAGCCGACATTGGTTCTCGCTCATAATAAAACCCTCGCGGCGCAGCTTTGCTCCGAGCTTCGCGAGTTCTTCCCTGAAAATGCAGTGGAATATTTCGTAAGCTACTACGATTATTTCCAGCCGGAAGCGTATATTCCATCCTCGGACACCTATATCGAAAAAGACAGCTCTATTAACGATGAGATCGATAAACTGCGCCATAGCGCCACTTTTTCGCTATTAGAGCGCAAAGATACCATTGTTGTTTCTTCCGTTTCTTGTATCTATGGATTGGGTGATCCGGAGGAGTATAAAAATCTTGTTTTATCCTTGCGTCCCGGGATGATTAAAGATCGAGATGAAGTGATTGAGCATCTTATTGAAGTGCAATATGAGCGCAACGATTTTGATTTTACCCGCAATAAATTCCGTGTCCGCGGAGATGTTTTGGAGATTTTTCCGCCTTCTTACAGTGATACGATTATTCGTGTTGAATTCTTCGGCGACGAAATTGATCGCATTTCAGAGATCGACCATCTGACCGGTGAATTTAAGCGGGATCTTACCCATGTTGCCATATACCCTGCTTCTCATTATGTCATTGGCGAAGAAAAGCGGGAAAGCGCTTTAAAAGAGATTGAGCGCGAGCTCAAGGATCGCATCGCTTATTTTACCGAAAACGGCAAGCTTTTAGAAGCACAACGCATCGAACGGCGTACACGCTATGATCTGGAAATGCTTCGAGAGATCGGTTTTTGTAACGGAATCGAAAACTATTCCCGCATCTTAAGCGGACGGGCTCCCGGAAGTCCGCCGGCGACCTTGCTGGACTTTTTTGGGGATGATTTTCTGCTGATTGTTGATGAATCCCATGTAACCTTACCCCAGGTGCGGGGGATGTATGGCGGGGATCGTTCTCGCAAAGAGATGCTGGTGGAATATGGATTTCGCCTGCCGTCAGCTTTTGATAACCGCCCCTTGAATTTTCAGGAATTCACTAATCGTTTAGATAAAATCCTCTACGTCAGTGCAACGCCTGCCGCTTATGAATTGGAACGCAGCGAGCAAATTGCAGAGCAGATCATCCGCCCGACCGGCTTGCTGGATCCGAAAATTTCCGTTCGTCCCGTGGAGGGGCAGATGGATGACCTGTTGCAAGAGATCCACCTTTGCATCGAAAAGGGTTCTCGCGTGCTTGTAACGACGTTAACAAAGCGAATGGCGGAGGATTTGACGGAATATCTGGAGGGCATGGGTGTAAAGGTTAAATACTTGCACCACGATGTCAAGACGGTTGAGCGCATGGAGATCGTTCGCGACCTTCGGATGGGGTCTTTTGATGTCCTTGTCGGCATCAATCTGCTGCGAGAAGGACTTGATATTCCCGAAGTTTCCCTTGTTGCCATCCTGGATGCGGATAAAGAGGGCTTTTTGCGCAGCGAAACCTCTCTGATCCAAACCATTGGACGCGCGGCGCGTAACGCAAACGGGCGTGTGATCATGTATGCTGATCAAGTTACCGCTTCAATGGAAAATGCAATTCGGGAGACCGAGCGTAGAAGGACTATTCAGACAGAATATAACAATAAGCATGGAATAACGCCGCAGTCCATTAAAAAAGAAATCCATGAAGTTCTGGAAATCGGCGCAGTGCCGACCACGCCCTCCAGACGCAAGTTGAAACTTTCAATGGATGAAAAGCAGCGCATGATCAAAGATCTTGAAAAACAGATGCAGGAAGCGGCGCGAATGCTTGAATTTGAATATGCGGCTATGCTGCGCGATAAAATTGCCTCTTTAAAAGGAGATTCGGATGAATAAAGAATTCATTACAATTAAAGGCGCCAAGGAGAATAACCTCAAAAATATCGATCTCAAGATTCCGAGAGATAAGTTGATTGTTTTTACCGGGCTTTCCGGCTCCGGTAAAACCTCTTTGGCTTTTGATACGATTTATGCAGAAGGACGCAGAAGATATGTAGAGAGTTTATCTTCCTATGCAAGAATGTTTTTGGGTCAAATGAATAAACCCGATGTAGATAACATTTCAGGTTTATCGCCTGCTATTTCCATCGATCAAAAGACTACCTCTAAGAATCCTCGTTCCACGGTTGGTACTGTGACGGAGATCTATGATTACCTTCGCCTGCTGTTTGCACGGATTGGTAAACCTCATTGCCCGGTTTGCGGGCGCGAGATCACCCAACAAACGGTGGATCAGATTGTAGATCAGGTTTGCACTCTTCCCGAGCGGACGCGGTTGACGGTTCTTGCCCCGGTGGTGCGCGCCAGAAAGGGCGAACATCAGAAACTTTTAGAAGACGCAAAACGCAGCGGTTTTGCCCGCGTTCGTGTGGACGGAAATCTTTACGACCTTTCCGAAGAGATCAAGCTTGAAAAAAACATCAAGCATAGTATTGAAATCGTTGTGGACCGCCTGATTATGAAAGAGGGGATCCAGCAACGGCTGACGGATTCTATCGAAACAGCCCTTCATCAAGCGGATGGCTTAGTGATTATTGCACCCGAAGGGGAAGAAGAGATCCTCTTTTCCCAAGATTTCACCTGCCCGGAACACGGTTTTTCCATGGAAGAACTTTCCCCAAGAATGTTTTCGTTTAATAATCCTTTTGGTGCCTGCCCCGAGTGCGATGGCCTGGGGTTTTTGATGAAAGTAGACCCTGCTTTAGTTGTGCCTAAGCCCAACCTTTCCATTAATGAAGGGGCGATAAGAGCGAGCGGATGGTATCTTTCGGGATCAGATAACATTGCCCGAATGTATTTTCGGGCTTTGAGTGAAAAATATAACTTTTCTCTCGATACACCCTTTGAAGAGCTGACTGAAAAACAACAAAATATACTTCTTTACGGAAACAACGGCGAAAAACTGGAAATGCAACGCAATTCTTCCTTTGGATCGGTTGCCTATAACAGTTCTTTTGAGGGAGTTATTCCCAACCTGGAACGTCGTTTTAAGGAAACAAACAGCGATTTTATTCGTCGCGAAATTGAATATGTCATGAGCGATTGTCCCTGCATGTCCTGCCAAGGAAAGCGTTTGAAGAAAGATATTTTGGGCGTAACGGTGGGGGATAAAAATATTGCGGAAATCACCGATTTTTCCATCACTTCTGCCATCGAATTTTTCCAAAATATCTCTCTTTCTGAAAAGGATCAGTTGATTGGCCGCCGTGTTTTAAAAGAAATTGTCGAGCGACTTACCTTTCTCAGCAGCGTGGGCCTGGAATATCTGACGCTCTCGCGCAGCGCGGGAACATTGTCCGGCGGGGAAAGCCAAAGAATCCGCCTGGCAACGCAGATCGGCTCCTCTCTGATGGGGGTACTCTATATTTTGGATGAGCCCTCCATCGGCTTGCATCAACGGGATAACGATAAATTGATTGCCACATTGCAACGCTTGCGTGATCTCGGAAACACACTGATCGTTGTGGAGCATGATGAAGATACTATGCGGGCGGCCGACCATATCGTTGATATCGGGCCGGGCGCGGGGATCCACGGCGGCGAGGTGATCTTTAACGGAACGCCTGAGGAACTGATGGAATGCGAAGAATCCTTGACCGGCCAATATCTCAGCGGGAAAAAGAAAATTGAAATTCCAGCTGAACGCCGCAAAGGAAACGGCAATATTCTTGAAATTATCAGCGCAGAAGAAAATAATCTGAAGAAAATCGATGTTCAGATCCCATTAGGCACATTTACTTGCGTAACCGGCGTTTCCGGTTCAGGGAAATCCTCCCTTGTTAATTCCGTTCTTTATAAAACGTTGGCCCATGAACTCAACGGCGCAAAAACTTTCCCAGGCAAAGTGAAGAAGATCAAAGGAATTGAACATCTGGATAAGGTGATCGATATTGATCAATCGCCCATCGGAAGAACGCCGCGTTCCAATCCTGCAACTTATACCTCTGTTTTTACCGATATTCGCGATCTGTTTGCATCCACCAACGGTGCCAAGGCCAGAGGATACAGCTCCAGCCGATTTTCTTTTAATGTTCGCGGCGGTCGTTGCGAAGCCTGCCAAGGGGATGGCATCATTAAAATTGAAATGCATTTTTTGCCCGATGTCTATATTCCTTGCGAGGTCTGCAAAGGAAAGCGGTATAATCGAGAAACGTTGGAGGTGAAGTATAAAGATAAGTCCATCTCCGATGTGTTGGATATGACGGTGGAGGAGGGCTTGTATTTCTTCGAAAACCACCCTAAAATCCGCCGTAAACTTCAAACTCTTTATGATGTAGGTCTCTCTTATGTTAAGATCGGCCAACCTTCCACAACCTTATCAGGCGGTGAGGCCCAGCGGGTAAAATTGGCAACAGAACTCTCCAAACGCTCGACAGGGCAAACGATTTATATTTTGGATGAACCCACCACCGGGCTTCATACCGCAGATGTTCAGATGCTGATCACTGTCTTGCAACGGTTGGTAGAAAGCGGCAACACGGTTGTTGTTATCGAGCATAATCTCGATATTATTAAGACTGCTGATTATATCATTGATTTAGGCCCTGAGGGCGGGGATCGAGGCGGTGCGGTCTTGGTGACCGGAACGCCGGAGACGGTAGCGAACTGCAAGGAAAGCTATACCGGGGCATATCTCAAGAAATTTGGTGTAAAGTAAAATTGCATTACAAAAAATAAGCGATATGAAATGCCATATCGCTTATTTTTTATGCCTTGAATACTAAAATAGGGTAAAAATGCATAAGTTTTAAGCAAAGAGGTGGTGAAATGGCATACTCAGATCGCGAACTTTTGGCGCGCCTGATCCAATGCGAAGCCGGTGGTGAAGGAGACATCGGAATGAAGGCAGTCGCCAGCGTTATTATGAACCGTGTAAATTATCCGGTTGGAGAATATGCGAGAGTGGGGCAGAGGAATATTCAGAATATTATCCTTCAGCCCGGTCAATTTGCTTGCGCCAGCACGGTTGAAAATGGGCAATATAATCCGCAGAATATCTATAATATGAACCCAACAGGCGAACATTTTGCGATCGCCGATTGGGCAATTGCGGGCAACCGCCTCCCCGGACTCGGAGATGCGCTTTGGTTTTATAATCCCTTCAATCCCAATTGCAGGCAGACCTTCCCATCGGATGTCGGTTACTATATCGGACGTTATCAAGCACATTGTTTTTATGATCCAACGGATCTATATGAATTTACTTAATGAGGTGTTACTATGTCTGATTTAAACGGAAATGCAAGTTATTTTCGCCCCGCGGAGGATTCTAATCAAGACTACAGCCAATCTCCTGCCTATCCCGGCTCCTGGCAACAGGTTCTTCGAAATAACGAAGGACAATATTGTGTTATTGATTTTTTGATCGGAACGGATAATCTGGTTCAGCAGGAGGGGGTTCTATATGATGTTGGTGTGAGCTTTATCGTTTTATTTGAGCCCCGCACCGGCAACTATATTGTTTGCGATCTTTATTCTATTAAGTTTGTAACTTTTGTGGGGTCCGGCGTGTTGCCAACCGGCAAAAGCAACAAAAGAAGGCTCTAAAAGAAAAAGGCGATGCGTATTTGCATCGCCTTTTTCTGCATAAAAGATGCATATTTTCCCTATTTTATTGACAAATAATTAATTTGTGATATTATAATATAATAAAATAATAGTGAGGTAGTATCATGTCTGTTAAAAGTATGACCGGTTTCGGCCGTGGAACCGGCAGTTTCGGTGGCCTGGATTTTACAATTGATATTAAATCCGTCAATCACCGCTTTTTTGATTTTTCTGCACGCATTTATAAAGATTACGCCTTCCTGGAAGAGCCCATTAAAAAGAGAATCGGGGAATCGGTTTCGCGCGGGAAGGTGGATGTATATTTCCATACCGAGAAAAGCGCAGAGGATGTTGAGTTAACTGCAAAGTTGGATCAAAATCTTATCCGTGCTTACCTGGATGCAGCAAAAGAACTGGAATCGGAATTTGGCATACGCAATGATCTTGCCGCCGCCCGTATTCTTACTTTGCCGGATGTTTTGGCGATTACCCAGCCCGAGGTTTCCGACGATGACGTTAAAACTGCTGTTTTGACTGCCCTGGACGAAGCGCTTGTTTCTTTTATCGAGATGCGGGAGATCGAAGGCGCAGAACTGAAAGGGGATCTGCTGGATAACCTTCTCTTTATCGAAAAAGCCGTTGAGAGCGTAGAGAAGCTTGCGCCCGAATCGGTTTCTGCCTATAAAACACGATTGGAAGAGAAGATCAAGGAGACCCTTGCAGACCGAAATGTAGAAGAGTCTCGTCTTTTGACGGAGGTCGCTATCTTTGCCGATAAGGTTGCTGTTGATGAAGAAACTGTTCGCCTGGCAAGCCATATCTCTCAATTCCGCGGTCTTTTAGACCAGGGCGGGCCGATTGGTAAGAAACTGGATTTCCTGGTCCAGGAAATGAACCGCGAGATCAATACCATCGGTTCCAAGTGCAACAGTATTGAGATAACAAAAATCGTTGTTGATGTCAAATCCTGCATTGAAAAAATTCGGGAGCAGATTCAAAACGTAGAATAAAGGAGTTTTTTCATGAAACTGATCAACATTGGTTTTGGTAATATGATCAACTCATCGCGGATCATTGCGATTGTCAGCCCAGATAGCGCACCGATAAAGCGCGTTGTTACCGAGGCAAAGGACCGCAGTGTTTTGGTGGATGCAACTTATGGCCGCAGAACCCGTGCGGTTATTATTACCGATAGTGAGCATGTTATTTTATCGCCTCTGCAACCGGAAACGGTGGCGAATCGTTTGAATGACAGCTACGATGAAGAGGATGATGAAGATGATGAATAAAGGCAAATTGATTATTATCTCCGGCCCCAGCGGAGCGGGAAAAGGAACCGTTCTGGCAGAACTACTGCGCAGAAAACCTCAACTGAAGGTTTCGGTTTCGGCAACCACACGCGCACCCCGCCCCGGTGAAGAGCATGGCATTCATTACTATTTTATCACGCATAAGGAGTTTGAAGAAAAAATTGCGCGCGGCGATATGCTGGAATACGCCACCTATTGCGATAATTACTATGGGACTCCGGCAGACTATGTTGAAGAACAACGCCTCAAGGGCAACGATATCGTTTTAGAGATCGAACCTTGCGGTGCACGCCAGGTGAAGAAAAAGTGCCCTGATGCGATGATGATCTTTATCTTACCGCCTAATATTGATGTATTAGAAGCGCGTCTTCGCGGGCGGGGGACCGAAACCTCCCCGGTTGTTGCAGCTCGCATCGAGCAAGCAAAAAAAGAAATTGCAAATTCCGGCGATTACGAGTATACAGTGATCAACGATACTGTTGAAAGAGCAGCCGATGAAATTGAAAAAATAATCAATCAATAAAGGAGAAATGGAAGAATGTTATATCCTGCAGTAGCTGAACTTGAAAAGGTAACCCAAAGCCGTTATGCGCTGGTCATTATGACTGCAAAGCGCGCTCGCCAAATTTCGGAGCACGCTGAGTCCAATCAGATCGATCTGAATGATAAACCGGTTAAGCTTGCCATTACCGATATTGCAAACGGTAAGGTCAATATGAAGACTGATATCGACAGCATGGTTGCATTAAGCGAGAGCGAAGAATAAAATGCCGTTTGTTTGCCGGGTTGCCATCGATCAGATTGTGCAGAAGATCGACAGGGATTATGATTATATCCTGCCGAGTTCTTTTGCTGCTTCCGTTTTGCCCGGCATGCGCGTTTTGGTGCCGTTCGGAAAGGCCAATGTCTTGAAAAAAGCAATGGTCTTATCTGTTTTTCAATCCGAAGATACCGATGAATTGAAAGAAGCGGTTCGTTTACTGGATCGAAGCCCTATGCTGGATGGTATTCATCTGAAGCTTTGCGATTGGATGGCTGAGCATTATTTTATCACACGCTATCAAGCGATTCATTGCATGATCCCCCGTGGATTGGATTATAAAATCAACGAAACTTTTGCGTTGAATCCTGCTTGCGAGAAGATTTCCGGGGAATATGCCGATTTGGTATCCTTTATGAAGGAGATCGGTCATTCTGTTAAACGCAGTGAAATTCCGCAAAGACTAAAAAAATTTTGCCTGCCCGCTTATCGCGACGGTGTTTTAATCGAAGAGATCAAATCGATCCGCAATATCGGCGATTTGAAAGAAAAAAGAATTCGGCGTGCCCGCTCTGTGGAAGAAATTGAGTTCTTTCTATCGGAATTAGGACCTCGCTTTGATAAGCAACGGGATCTTCTTTCCATCTTTTTGGATGAATCGGATCTTTCTGCCAAGGATGCGCTTTATTATTCCGGTTGCGGTGTTTCCACTGTAAAGACCCTCTCTCAAAAAGGCTATATTGAGGTATACAGTCAGTCCAAAGAACGTGTACCGTACCAAAATATGGAGCGCATGGAGGAGCATACTCCCATCCTTTTGCAGGAGGAGCAGCAGGCCGCTTATCAAGAAATTGCCGATCATTATAACTGCGAATCTACCCACTTACTTCACGGCGTTACCGGGAGCGGTAAAACCCATGTTTTTATGAAGTTGATGGATGATATGATAAAGCAGGGGAGATCTGTCTTGATGATGGTTCCCGAAATTGCGCTCACACCCCAGATGCTTAATCGCTTTTACCGCCGCTACGGTGATTGCGTTTCCGTATTGCATAGCGGCCTTTCGATTGGCGAAAAGGCGGATGAATGGAAAAAAATTCATCAGGGGGATGCCCGCATCGTTGTCGGAACCCGGAGCGCGGTATTTGCTCCTTTAAAAAATCTCGGTCTCATCATTATGGATGAAGAGCATGAATCTACCTATAAATCCGAAACAAGCCCTCGCTTTCATGCGCGCGATATAGCGCGTTTTCTTGCGCATCATCAGAATATTCCCCTTGTCCTTGCATCGGCCACTCCTTCTATGGAAAGTTACTATGCTGCCGAACGCGGGCTTTATCAACTTCACACATTGAATAAAAGATATAATGACGCCGCCCTGCCCGAAGTTACCCTCGTCGATATGAAGGAGGAGATTTCGGTTGAAGGTGCAAAATCGTTTGGTGAGTCTTTGCTGGAAGCACTGAAGGATACCTTTCATGCAGGGGAGCAAGCCATTCTTCTTCTCAATCGGCGGGGGATGCATTCCATTGTTGGGTGTTCTTCCTGCGGGAATGTATCCAAATGTCCATCCTGCGGCATTGCTTTGACCTATCACAAGCCGAATCAACGGCTGATGTGCCATTATTGTGGTTATAACATCAAACAGTATTATAATTGCCCCGAATGCGGTAGTGAGCATATTAAGATGCTGGGATTGGGAACGCAATATGTTGAAGAGGAACTTCGTTCTTTATTTCCCGATATCCGCATTCTTCGCATGGATATGGACACGGTAGATTCCTATTTATCCTACGGCGAAAAATTATCCGATTTCCGCGAAAAAAAATATGACGTTATGCTGGGCACCCAGATGGTTGCCAAGGGGCTGGATTTTCCCCATGTTACCCTGGTTGGGGTTCTCCAAGCGGATATGTCCCTATATAACGACGATTTTCGCGCTAATGAGCGCACCTTTGATCTT
>JAFSBD010000099.1 GCA_017442025.1 Clostridia bacterium | reverse complement strand
TGAGGCCTTTACGCTGAAGCCCGGTCAGACCGCCATTCTTGATTTCGGTCAGAACTTTGTCGGTTGGGAAGAGCTGACCGTCAGCGGCAAGGCGGGCACTCAGATCAGAATGCGCCATGCCGAGATGCTCAACGAGAGCAAGGGCTCCAAATCCCGCGGCAACGACGGCCCCGAGGGCTCCCTCTATCTGGTTGCTCTGCGGGGCGCCGATGCCACCGCCCGCTATACCTTGAGCGGTGCGGAAACCGAAACCTATCATTCCACCCATAGCTTCTATGGCTTCCGTTATTTAGAGATCACCGCCACCGAGGAGGTAACCGTCCATAAGGTGCGCGGTCAGGTGCTGACCTCTGCCTTGGAGGATACCGGCTCGCTGGTGACCGGCGATGCCGATGTCAACCAACTGCTCTCCAACATTCATTGGGGTCTTTACAGCAACTATTTGAGCGTTCCCACCGATTGCCCACAGCGCAACGAGCGAAACGGCTGGACTGCCGATACGCAGGTCTTTTCCGTTGCGGCGGGCTATCTCAATCATTCTAAAGAATTTTTGCGCACCTATCTGCAATCCATGCGGGATACCCAGCGGGCCGACGGTGCCTACGCTTCGGTCTCTCCCATGGGCTCCTTCGGTAATAACTACGGTGCCTTGGGCTGGGCCGATGCGGGTGTTATCGTAACCTACGAGCTGTATAAGCAGTACGGCGACGTGGAGATCCTCCGCGAGATGTACGATTCGATGCAGCTTTATCTCGACGGTTATCTGGCCTCCACCGAAAAGAAGGGTGGCGCCCATAACTACGGCGACTGGCTGGCCTATGAAGCCAACGATACCGAGATCAAAAATATGCTGGCCGTTTCCTATTATGCCTACGATGCTCTGCTGATGAGCGAAATGGCCGCCGCCCTCGGCAAGACCGAGGATGCTGCCCGCTATCTCGAGGTCTATGAGACCGAAAAGGACTATTTTATTGAGCAATTCGTGCAAGAGGACGGTACGCTGAAGCGCAGTGAGCAGAGCGTTTGCCTCTATGCCCTTTACCTTGATCTGCTGCCCGATGAAGCCTCCTTTGCGGCGGTGAAAAAGCAGTTGACCGATAATATCCGCGCCAAGGGCAATAAGCTGCAAACCGGCTTCCTCGGCACCAAGATCATTCTGGAAACCCTCACCGAGATCGGGGAGACCGAGCTTGCCTATAAGCTTTTGCTGCAGCATGAGAATCCCTCCCGGCTGTATACCGTCGATCAGGGCGCAACCACCATGTGGGAGCGCTGGAACAGCTTCAGCGTGGAGAACGGCTTCGGTGAATCCTCCATGAACTCCTTTAACCACTATGCCTACGGCGCCGTAGCAGGCTGGATGTATCGCTATATGGCAGGTATCGTTCCCGCCGAGGGCTATAAGACCTTCACCCTGCAGCCCCATCCCGATCGCCTTTTGGGCTCTGCCGATGCCACCTATGAATCGGTTTACGGCACGATCAAGAGTGCTTGGAATTATGAAGGGGATACCTTCCGTTATTCCTG
>JAFSBD010000098.1 GCA_017442025.1 Clostridia bacterium | reverse complement strand
TTCCGGTGCCGGTGTTGGCGGTGCGATTGCATCTCACCACAATGGTATTCAGAACTTCATCAATACCAACAGCTACTCTGTGAATAACTTCTGGGGTAAGACCCATACCTTCAATGCTGCCGAAGTTTCCGCTACCATGCCTGATGGTTCTGCCATCGAGGCCGCTGAGCAGGTAGATGCTTTGTTTGCAGTTGGTTCCGCTGCTGAGGCTGCTTGGAAGGCTACCAATAGTGCAAATGGCTCTGTCTACTATAAGCTGGATGCCGATAAGGGCGTTGTCTTCGGTACTGCTACCAATCGCGTTCAGAAGATCATCATCACCGGCGTTGCCGAGGATGTGAAGTACCTGAACGTTGGTGATACCCTGGATCTGGCTGTTTATGCTGACTACGACATCGCGATCACCGAGGGTTATGAGTCCGCGATCGTTGAAGGTGTTCTCACCGTTCCCAACGCGGATGTTACCATCACTCTCACCGAGAAGGTTGCTATCGTTCTTGGCGATGCTAAGGAAGATGGCGTGATCAATCTGGTTGACGCAATCGCCGTTCTCCGCGGCAGCGTTGATCTGGATACCGATGTTAATGTTGCCAACGGCGACGTTAACGCCAACGGTGTTCTGGATGCCAACGATGCTGTTCTGATCGTTCGCTTCTGGCTGAATGATCCCGCATACGATGGTCCCCAGCTTGGTTAATCACTGATTACCAAATCAACATTCCTTAAATATAAAAGGACACTCCCTCGGGAGTGTCCTTTTTCATTATTTAAAAACAAGATTGCAACAATACAATTTAATTGTACTCTGTATGCCATCGCCGCTACACAAATCATTTGTGTTAAGTCTTGTTGGGGCGATGCAATTTTATTTAAAGCAAGGCTGTTTTGGGGATGGAGATCGGGAAGAATGGATAGATCATACTTGCAAAATGAGAAAAATTATGGGCAATATAAAAAAGACTTGCGGTTTTCTCCAAATTGTAGTAAAATAACTTTTATATACGTAAGATTGCAAAAAAGTTAGGAGAAATAAGATGTTTAATGCAGAAATGATCGTTTTTGCCGCATACCTTCTTTTCATGGTTGGGATCGGCGTCTACTTCTTCATCCGTTCCAAATCGGAAGGCGATAAGGGCTATTTCCTGGGTGGCAGAAAAATGGGCCCCTGGGTATCCGCTCTTTCGGCCGGTGCTTCGGATATGAGCGCCTGGGTTTTGATGGGCTTGCCTGCATCCATTTATGCGGCGGGCATTGGCCAGGCCTGGATCGCCATCGGTTTGGGGATCGGCTATGCGGTGAGCTGGCTGGTGGAAGCGCCCCGCTTGCGGCGTTATTCCATTGCGGCCAACGATTCCATCACCATCCCTCAATACTTAACCAACCGTTTCCTTTCCAAGAGCAACGCTCTGCAGGTGATCTGCGCGGTGATCTTCCTGGTGGCCTATACCATCTATGCCGCCTCCAGCATCAAGGCTTGCGGTACTCTTTTCAACACCGTTATGGATATCCCGGCCGAAACGGCAATGTATATCGCGGCGGCGATCATCATTCTTTATACCTTCCTGGGCGGTTTCTCCGCTGTTTGCTGGACGGACTTTTTCCAGGGCTTGCTGATGCTCGGCGCCCTGCTGATCGCGCCGATCTTTGCTTTGGGTATCATCCAAAGCGGCGAGGGTGCTATGACCATGGGTCAGTTGCCCGATAATTATTGGAACCTCTTTACCAATTGGAAGGATGTTCTTTCCGGCTTGGGCTGGGGACTTGGTTATTTCGGTATGCCCCATATTATCATCCGCTTTATGTCTTTGCGGTCCGATAAGGATCTGAAAAAGAGCGCAAAGATCGGCATTACCTGGACGACCTTGATTTTGATCTTCTCAGTGGCTGCCGGTATTATCGGCCATCTCCTGCTGGGCGAGATCTCCGATAGTTCGGTGGTATTTATCACCATGGTGCGGAAAATGTTCCCCGCCCTGCTGAGCGGTCTGCTTCTCTCCGCCATTCTGGCCGCTGCTATGAGCACCGCCGATTCCCAGCTTTTGGCTTCGGCTTCGGCCTTCTCTGTTGATGTTTATAAGCCCTTGATCCGCCGCAATAAGGCTTCGGAAAAGGAGATGCTTTGGGCAGGGCGGATCGTTGTCTTGGCGATCTCCATCGTAGCGGTTCTGATCGCGGCCAACCCCAATTCCGGCACCATCATGAGCCTGGTTGAAAACGCATGGGGCGTATTCGGTGCGGCCTTTGGTCCTGCAATTATGCTCTCCCTTTTCTGGAAGCGGTTTAATTTCCAGGGCGCGGTAGCCGGTATTCTGACCGGCGCGGTGGTGGATATTCTCTGGCTGGTCTTCCTGAAGGACCTTGGCATCTATGAGATCATCCCCGGCTTCATCCTCAGCCTGATCGTAGCCATTGTTGTAACATTGGCAACCAAAGCGCCTGAAAAGGAAGTTACCGATATCTTTGAGAAGGTAGCCTCCGGCAAAGAAATCGAATAATGAAAAGAGTCCAAGGATTTTCCTTGGACTCTTTATTTATGGTAATTTTCATTTGCATTAATTTTATGAGCGCGGTAGAATTGCTCGGCTAAAAGCACCCGCATCAGCTGATGGGGGAAGGTCATGGCCGAGACCGATAGGCGCAGGGCGCAGGCGGCCTTGACCTTGGGGGCAAGCCCATGGGATGAGCCGATCACCAGCGCGATCTCGCTCTTGCCTAAGGTTGGAATTTCGGCAATTTTCGCCGCCAATTCTTCGCTGGAGAAGCTCTTGCCCTCCACGCAAAGGGCGATGGGATAGGCTTGGGCGGGCAAACGCTTTAATAGGGCTTCGCCTTCTTTTTCCAGGGCGCGCTCGATCTCCTTTGGGGAGGGGCGGTCGGGCAGGCGTTCTTCGGGGAGCTCCACCACGTTCCAGCCGCCGAAACGCCCCATCCGCTTGGCGTATTCCGCCTCGGCATCCTTCCAATATTTTTCTTTTAAAGATCCGGTGCAAAAAACGGTCGTCTTCATATTCTAAATCTCCAAGGGCGGGCAGAAGGGGCCGCCCACTTCCAGCCGAACATTTTCGACTCCATATTGAGAGAAGGCGTTGAGTACCGCCATTTTGGCGGTGAGGGGAGTGTTGTTATTATCGCTTAAATGGGCGAGGACCGCCGTTTGCATTTCTCCCTCCAATGCCATCAGCGCCAGCATGGCGGCGCAATCGCAATTGGAAAGATGGCCGCGGGGGGATTCGATCCGCCGCTTTAAGGAGGCAGGGTAGGGGCCATGCTCCAGCATGGCAGGATCGTAGTTACTCTCCAGCATAATGAGCTGGCAGCCCGAAAGCTGCTGCTGCATGGCGGGGGTGATCCGCCCGGTATCGGTAACGATGGCCAGCGCCTTGCCCTCTACCTCGATGCGATAGCCGCAAGGATCGGCAACATCATGGCTGATGGGGATGGGAATGATATGGAAAGGCCCTAAGGTAAAGGGCTGGTTATGGTGGTCGGTGCCCTCCACCTCTGCCGAGCAAAGGGTCCCTTCCGAGGCATAGATGGGCAGGCGGTCCTTTTTAACCAGCATGGGCAGGGCTTTGATATGGTCGGAATGCTCGTGGGTCAGCAAAAGGCCTTCCAGATCCGAAAAATTCAGTTCTACCTGCTCCAGCGCACGGGCGATCTGCGCCCGCGTTACGCCGCAATCGATCAGCAGGCCGCGCCCGCCCGATACCAAAAGGGTGCAGTTGCCCTTACTGGATGAGCAGAAGGGATAGATTGTTGCCATCAGCACGGCCTCCTTTCGTTTATTTAATGATTTTAACACATTTCAACAAAAAAGGCAATAGGAGAGGATCTCCTATTGCCCTTTAAAAAAAGAATGAAAGTCAAACTGTTGATCAAATAAAATATAGGCCAAAGCCAAGAGAAGCGGGATATCCGGCTTTTCGCTGCTCCGCAGGATCAAAAAGGCGACTCCCGCCAGCAAAAGATCTTCCCAAGGGATGGCGGGCATCGGCTCTTTGCCGGGCGGCGGGGGAGGCGGTGCAGGTGGAGGCGGCGGTTCTTGGGGTGTGGGTGGTTTGGGTGGAGGTGGTTTGGGTCGCTCTGCGTGGCGAGGGGGATAAAGCTGACCGTCGGATTGGAGCTGGATCTCCATCTTAATCTACCTCCTTTCGAAAGAGTTCGGCAAGGCGGAGCATCTGCAGGATGCGAATGGCTTCGTCTACCCGCTCTTGGCGGCCTTGCCGCAGGTAGGGCTTGAGGGCGGTGAGAAGGGTGCAACGGTCGTCGGGCTTGCTACTCAGGCGGGAAAAGGCATTTCCCACCCGCAGCAACATGGCAGGATCAATATTCCCTAAGGGATTCTCCTGCTTGCCGCCCCCAAAAGAAGAGAGCAGGCCGCTCAGTCCCTCGCCGCCCCCTAAATTGGAAAGCAGCCCGCCAAGGTCTACCGAAGAAGCTCCCGCAGACGGCTTTGGACCTGGGGGCTGTTCAGAAAATCCCGCGCATCCTCCTTGCCGGAAAGGCCGTCGATCAGGGTATGGAAATCATCCTCCCGCAGGTTATTCTGAATCTTTTCCATCTGTTCCTTATCCTGCATGATGCTTTTCACCTGCTTTTGTTGCTCGGGGGTGAGGGCAGAGGTCAGTTTTTCCAAAAGGGCGCGGCGGTCTTTTTTATCCATGCTCTTGATTTGATCCAAAAAATCGTTCTGACTCATAAAAATCTCCTTTTCAAGGTTTTTTAAAGGTTTTTATTTCTTTTCCCTCTATTTTATGCTACAATAGTTCCAAAAGAGAACCAAAGGAGTAACGATGCGGCTTTTGATTTTTTCAGATACCCATGGGGTGCGAACCCCCATGAAGGAATTATACGATCGGTATCCAAACGACGGAATTATACATTTAGGCGATTATATCACCGATGCCCGCTGGATGCGGGAGCGGACCAACGGCCATCCGGTCTACCATGTTTTGGGCAACTGCGACTATGGTGAGCAGGGCCCTGAGCAACAACTGCTGGAGCTGGGCGGGGTAAAGATTTTAATGATGCACGGCCATCGCTACGGGGTAAAGGGGGGATACCTCAAAGCCTTTTATGCCGCCAAGGAAGCGGGGGCGCAGGTCTTGCTTTTTGGGCATACCCATATCCCCTATATCGAGCAACGGGAGGGCGTTTTGATGATCAACCCCGGTTCCTTGCGCAACCCTGATCGGGAGTATGCTATTTTGGAAATTGAAAATGAGAAGGCGAAAGGAGTATTGCTTCAATACCATGACTAAAGAAGAGATCGCGCGTCAATATAGCCCGCTGGCGCTCGCTTATCTGGGGGATGGGGTGTATGAACTGTTTGTTCGCGCCTATGTCCTGGAGCAGGGCAACTGCCAGAATCATAAACTGCACGAAAAATCCAAGGACTTTGTTTCCTGCGCCGCCCAGGAGCGGTTTTTAAACCTTTTGCTTCCTGAGCTGACCGAGGCGGAACAGGAGGTGGTGCGCCGCGGGCGCAACGCCAAGACCCACTCCAAGCCCCGCAATGCCGACTACGGCACCTATCATGCCGCCACCGGCTTTGAGGCTCTTTGGGGCTACTTATATCTTGCCGGAGAGCAGGAGCGGCTGCAGCAGCTCTTTGCCCGGATCATCGAGGAGAAGGTATGATCGATTACTTAAAAGAACTGGTGGATCTGACCCCCTATTTAGGGAGCGAACCCTTTGAAGGGGTGCGGCTGAACCCTAAAAAGATCGGCAGGGAAGCCTTTTTGGAGAGCGCGCCCTTTGGGGTGGAGCCTGCTCCTTTTTTTGAGGACGGATTCTATCTCAAAGAAGGTCAGATCGATGGAAACCATCCCTACCATCAGGCGGGAATGTATTATTTCCAGGAGCCCAGCGCCATGAGCGCGGTTGCGGCTCTGCGGATCGAGGGAGATGAGCGGGTGCTGGATCTCTGCGCCGCCCCCGGCTCTAAAGCCACCGCCATTGCCGCCCGCCTGAAGGATGGGCTGATCTTAGCCAATGAGATCCAGGCAGGGCGGGCAAAGATCCTGCAGGAAAACATGGAGCGGATGGGGATTTCCCGCGCGGTCATTACCAATAGTGATTCGGCGGCGATCGCAAAGGCTCTGCCCGAATATTTCGATAAGGTTTTGGTGGATAGCCCCTGCTCGGGGGAAGGGATGTTTCGCAAATATCCCCGCATCTTGGAGGAATGGAGCGAGGAGCTGGTGGCCCATTGCACCGCCCGCAGCCGCGAGGTTTTGGAAAATGCCGCAAAAACCCTGCGTCCCGGCGGCAGGCTGGTCTATTCCACCTGCACCTTTAATTTAGAAGAAAACGAAAAAACCATCCTTTGGTTTTTGGATCGCCATCCCGATTTCCATCCGGTGGAAACCGGATTGCAGGACGGGCGTGCCGGCTTTTTGGGGCTGGAGATGGCAAGACGCATCTTTCCTGCCGATGGGGGCGAGGGGCATTTTGTCTGCGCCCTGGAGCGGGCGGGGGATGCGCCCGCAAAATCGGCTCCGTTCTTTAAGGGTGAAAAGCAGCCCGAAGCGGCCGCGGCCTTAAAAGAGATGGTGAAAATGCCCTTGGAGGGAAATTGGCTTTGCCGCGGCAGTTATTATTATCTGGCCGATCCCGATCTGCCCTGCCCCGCGGGGGTGCGCATCCTGCGGGCGGGCCTGCAATGCCTGGAGCTTAAAGGCCGGCAATGGAAGCCCATGCACCATCTGGCGATGGCCCTGCCGAAGGAAGCCTTTTATTTCCATCGGGAACTCTCCTTGGAGGAGGCTTTTGCCTATCTGCGGGGGCAGACCATCCCTTGCGGAGAAAAAGGTTATGGGGTCGTTACGGTAAAGGGCATCCCCTTGGGCTGGATCAAAGCTTCGGACGGCGTGGGGAAAAATCACTATCCCAAGGGCCTGCGTATCAACTGAATATAGAAAAATTCGCTCGAACAGAGCAAGGAAGATATATATTTTTCGTTCAAAAATTTATAAAAATCGGCCAAAATTAATGAAAAAATAAAATAAACTTAACAAATAGTTGACAAAATCACATATTATATAATAAAATAAAGACGAAGAAAGGAGATGTGAGAAATGAAAAAGTTTATTAAAATTCTCGCAGTACTTATGGCAATGCTGATGCTCGTCAGCATGGCTACCGCCTGTAAGTCGACCAACGAAGAAATCGATAGTTTCCTCGACGGTTCTACCAGTATCAACGGCGACGATGATAATGGCGAAAACGGCGATGTCAATGTTGACGACGAAGGCGAAGACCCCTCTGAAAATACCGATAACGGTAAAGAGGACGATAAGACCACCGGGAAAGAAGAAAATAATAATCCCGGCAAAGAAGACAAGGAAGACAACAAGAAAGACCCCACCGGCGATAATGTTGACGATAAGAAGCAACAACAGATCGTTGATGAGTATGAAGGCTCCAAGAAATATGATGCGGATGCCAACCCCCTGATCGCTGAGTCCAAGGCGCTCAACAAGGGCATTGGTGTCAGCTTTGATCTGGATACCACCGGCTTTGTTAAGAATAACGTTAAGCTGGCCGATCTGAAGGGGAAGACCTTCATTATGATCACCGCCATCGATGTTCCCTTCTTTAACTATAAGGATGCAAGCGGCAAAACCGTCAGCGAGTGGGATTGGTGGGAATCTCTGCGCAGCGAATATGGCCTGAAGGTCAAGTACATTAAAACCGAATTGAGCAAATCGGTTTCCCAGAACCTGACCTACCAGAGCTCCGGCAAACAGGTCGACCTGGTTCCTACTCACCGCTCCTGGTTCCCCCAGTGGATGAACCTTTCTCAGCCCTTGGATCCCTATGTGAATACCAACCTGATCGGTAACTCCCCCGGCGTGGATCTGCGCACCTTGGAGCAGACCAAGTGGGGCGGCACCTATCGTTGCATCGCTCCCATCGGTGCGGTCGACGTTATTTGGTATAATGAGTCTATGGTCGAGCAGCTCGGCCTGAAGGATCCCCATAAAACCTGGAAAGAAGGCAAGTGGAACTGGAACGCATGGAAGGACTTTTTGGTCAGTGTTCCTGCTCAAGGTCCCACCGGCAAGACTCTTGCCCCCTGGAGCCAGGCAGAGCATGATTCCTGCGTATTCTGGCCTCAGACTGCCGGTCTCACCCTCTTTGAAATCGATCGGTCTTCTAAAGAGCCCAAGCTGGTCAATAACTTCAACGATGAGCGTGTAGAAAAATCCTTGGTTTTCTATTCCTCCACCGTTAAGGGCGTAGACTTTGTTTCCCGCCGTACCTCCACCGACCCCTGGAATGAGATGTATACCCAGGGTACCGTTATCATGATGAACACCATGTATCTCTGCAAGGACTTCTCTGATAATGCTTTTGCTAAGAGCAATAAGTTCAACTGGGTTCCCTATCCCAAGTCCATGGATTCTACCGGCGTGGATATGACCATGAGCTACGGTGCTACCATGATGCTCCCCCGCAAGATGAAGGTGCAGAAGAATGCTCCTTATGCTGTTAAGTTTATGGAACTTTGGGCCAACCGCTTCACCGAAGCCATCTTCGACTTCCAGAAGGCCGGCCATCTGCAGTTCAACTACGCTCAGCGTAAAGAATATTATGAGTTCGTTTCTAAGAACAATTATTTCGGTATCGGCTACAGAGTGCTTGAAGTACTCACCGGCGACGAGAAGGAATACTACAATCAGTTGTTCTGGTCCATGTATAACAATAACTGGAATACTGCAACCGCCATTGAGCAGCTGCGGAATCTGGCCGCAAAGGCTTGCGAGGATGTTGTTAAGTTCGGCACCTGATGACAATTAAAAATATCCCGCTTCGAAAGAAGCGGGATATTTTTTTAAACTTATTGTTGCAATGCGGCCGCGCCCAAGGCGGTAGCAAAGGTGGCTTGGGGCGGGATGGTGAAGGGAACGCCATGGAGGGCACCAACGCCGTCGAAAACCTCCTTGGCCTGGGGCAGGGCGGTTACCGAGCCGGTAACGATCACCTTTTTGAACCCTCTGGCTTTGGCGGTAAAGGCCGCCATTACGCCGGCAGTCTGGAAGATCATGTTGATCAGCCCTAAGGCCAGATCTCCTTTGGTGGCGGTGGTTCTGATCCGCCCGAAGTTGGAGGCGGTAACATTTTTGGGCAGAGTGGAGATTTCTGCGTTACTGATATCCTGCACCGAGAGGTCTACATGGGAGAGATCCCCTTCCTTGGAAAGGGCGATAATGGCCTCAAAATCGCTCTCACCCAGCAGTTTGGTGGAAAGGCCGATCAAGGTTCCGCCGCCAACGCCGCTTCCGCCGATATGCTCGATCTGATCGCCCTTGGCGTAGACAAAGGCGGTGCCGGTCCCCATGCTGACAACCAGCGCATCCTCCTCGTTGGCAAGCAGCAGGCCGCCCTTGCCGATGGCTTCAAATTCATTGACCTTGCAAGTGGGAATGCCATAGATATCCTCATCGATCAGCGAGGCACCTACCCCGGTCAGAACGATTCTTTCCACCTGCTCCAAAGAAAGGTCATGCTGATGGAGCAGATTGCCGATGGCACCGTAGAGGGAGGTAAGCTGATCCGCCGCCCGCACCTGCAGCATGCCGATAGGTTTTTGGTCGAAGGCTACGATCTTGGTGGTAGACCCGCCCACATCGACTCCTAATATGATAGACATATTGAATCACACTTTCTGCGTTTTTTTCTTTATTATAACAGAATGGGCAAAATTGTCAAATAAAAAAGCAGCGTTCTTTCGAACGCTGCTTTTTGGGGTTATGAGAAAATTACTCGTCCTTTTTCTTGCTCAGCATCAGGTTTACGATGATGCCCAGGATCAAAGCGCAGGCGATGGAGGTCAGAGTAACCTTGCCGAAGGTCAGGGTCAGACCGCCGATGCCGGTGATCAGAATGGTGGAAACAACAAAGAGGTTCTTATTCTGCTCCAGATCCACCTTCTGCACCATCTTCAGACCGGAAACAGCGATGAAGCCATAAAGCGCGATGCAAACACCGCCCATGACACAGGAGGGGATGGTGTTGACGAACGCAACGAAGGGGGAAAGGAAGGAGATCAGAACCGCCAGGACTGCGGTGGTACCGATGGTGAAGGTGGATGCGTT
Organism: Clostridia bacterium; assembly: GCA_017442025.1. Lineage (GTDB taxonomy): Bacteria > Bacillota > Clostridia > Oscillospirales > QAKW01 > QAKW01. Next base: position 321 of record JAFSBD010000098.1, on the reverse strand, counting down.
GCCGCTGATGGCTACGCAGGCAACCGATTCACCGTAGGTGGTGTTGGGGCAGCCGCCGAAGAAAGCACCGACCATGGAGCCGATACCGTCGCCCAGCAGGGTGCGATGGAGGCCGGGCTCTTCCAGCAGATCCTTCTCGATGATGGAAGAGATGTTCTTATGGTCGGCAATATGCTCGGCGAAAACAACGAATGCAACAGGAATGTAGGCAACTGCGATGGTTGCAACATAAGAGCCGGTCAGCTCACCCAGGCCGCCAAAGGCAGTCAGGAAGGTGAAGTCGGGGAATGCAAAGAAGGTCTTGAGGGTAACACCGTCGGC
>JAFSBD010000097.1 GCA_017442025.1 Clostridia bacterium | reverse complement strand
CGCACCGCCCATACCGTCGCAAACAACAGCCAGGCAGGTTTTATCGTCGGCTTGGTAGACCCAATAGGCATCTTGGTTCTCTTTGCGTACCATGCCGATGTCGCTATTGCTGATGATTTTCAAGTCCAATTCCCTCCTTTTCCGAAGCTTGATGGCGAAGCTGACCGCAGGAAGCGGAGATATCACCGCCGAGCGTTCTGCGAATAGTGGCATTCAGCCCCATTTTAATGAGTGTTTCCTGAAAACCGAGAATATTCTTTCGAGACGGCGGACGAAATACGCCATCCTCGATCGGATTGACAGGAATTAAATTTACATGACATAAAAGACCCTTCAAAAGATCCTTTAATTCTTTTGCATTTTCATAACGGTCGTTCACACCGTCGATAACGGCGTACTCAAAAGAAATTCTACGTCCCGTCTGTTCCTGATACTTCCTACAGGCATCGATCAGTTGATCGATATGATATTTACGGTTGATCGGCATGATTTGAGATCGCTTCTCATCGTTTGTTGCATGGAGAGAAATCGATAGTGTGATCGGCAGTTCGTATTCTGCCAAGCGATCGATCTGCGGGATCAAACCGCAGGTAGAAAGAGAAATGTGCCGATACCCGATGTTGATACCATCCGGGTTATTTACATTTTTTAAAAAGCGGATTACTTCATCAAAATTATCCAAGGGTTCGCCGATCCCCATCATAACAATGTTTGAAATGCGAACTCCAAGGTCTTCCTGAACCTTTATGATCTGATCCAGGATCTCCCCCGCTGTCAGCGAACGCACCAATCCGTTTTTGGTGGATTGGCAAAATGCGCAACCCATGCGGCACCCAACCTGAGAGGAAATACAAATCGAATATCCGTGGTGATAACTCATCGCAACTGTTTCGATGATGTTACCGTCTTCCAATTGGAACAAATATTTAACGGTATCATCCAACTGGGACTTAAAACGCTTAAAAATCTTTAAAGTGGTTATATAAGCATCATTATCCAGCTTTGCTTGCAAAGGCTTGGAAAGATCCGTCATTTCATCAAAACGACGCACGCCTCGATGCAACCATTTAAAAATCTGTTTTGCGCGAAATTTCGGCTCACCGATACTAAGTATGTAGGTGGAAAGCTCCTCCATTGTCATGGATTTTAAATCTTTTTTCAAGCGTTAACCTTTCTTAATGCCGCGATGAAAAAACCATCTGCTTCTATGTTTGGTAAGAATGTTTTCATGCCGTTTTCAACAGCCTGGGTATCCAAAGAAAATGCGGGATGTTCTTTAAGAAAATGTTGAATTTGTTCTTCATTTTCCCTCTTATCTAAAGTACAAGTGGAATAAACCAACCGACCGCCTTGCTTTAAATAATCGGATGCGTTGCAAAGAATTTTATATTGAAGGTCTGTAAATTCTTTGCTTTCATAGGACTTATATTTAATGTCGGGCTTTTTGCCCATGATCCCAAGGCCGCTGCACGGCACATCACACAAAACAAAATCGGCTGTTTCCTTTAATTCCGTTTTATACTCAGCAGCATCTGCGCAACATGCTGTAACATTCGTATGTCCCATGCGTTTAGCGGATTGGGTTAATAGTTGAACCTTGTGAGGATGAATTTCAAAGGAATGAATCTGTCCATCGGTTTGCGTGGCCATAATAAAGGTTTTGCCGCCCGGTGCCGCGCAGAGATCCAAAACAATCTTTGAATCCTTGGGCATCAAAAGGGCCGCCTCGGCAGAATGCTTACCAACAACATGATACCAACCATTCTGAAAACTTTCCGATTCTTCAACCGAAAAGCCAAAATTGCTTTGATATAAGTTTGGAATCGTGGTTTGCGTTACCTTGATTCCGTCTTTAGTTAATTGGTCTAAAAAGGTGGATGAATCTCCCTTTTTGTTATTATGGTAAAGATATATGGCATTGCTTTGGTTAGAAATACCATCGATAATTTTCAAAAAGGTTTCCTTGCCATATTGTTCCAAAAGGAGATCAACAATCATGGGGTCGATCGAGAATCGAACAGAGTAATCCGCCTTTTTGAGTGCTAAAAGTTGCTCTTTATTGCGATCGCAACTCCGCAGAACCCCGTTAACAAAAGAACTGCTATGGGCAAAACCACTTTTTTTAATTAATTCGACCGAAGTATTGCAGGCCGCAGAGGGCGGAACATTCATATAAAACATCTGATAGACGCCCATCCGCAAAACCGAGCGTACCGCTGCAGACATTTTTTCAACCCTGCGACTGGCGCATTGATTAATAAAGTGGTCGAGCGTGATCTTTCGCTCAACAACGCCATAAACCAATGCAGTTATAAAGCGGCGATCCCGCAGATCGGGAACGGAGCGCAATGCTTTTTTTAAGGATAAGTTTGGATAGGATTTTTTAACATCCCATTCCTCAATCAAATTATATGCCAATAAACGAATATCCATTATCGACGCCTTCTTGCTCTGCTGAGCATCCGCAAAAGTTGCCAGAGTGCAGTGGCCGCAGAGGCCACATAGGTCATAGCCGCCGCATTTAATACCTTGCGGACACCGGAGATGTCCTGATCGGTAAACCCGTTACTCTCAATAATTTCAACAGCACGGGAAGATGCATTGAATTCCACCGGCAGGGTAATTAACTGAAACAAAAATATAATCGCATAGCAGATTGTAGCAACATTGAATATAACGGTACTGAAAGAATAACTATAGAAAAAGAAACTGCTGAGAATCAAAATATACAGTAATTTTGAACTAAAGTTTGTGATTCCAACAGCCGAAGAACGCAGGCGCAGAGGAAAATAGTTTACATTATGCTGAATGGCATGACCGCATTCATGGGCAGCAATACCGATGGAAGCAATGCTTGTTCCGTTATAAACAGCGTCGGATAAACGCACCACTTTTTTGGTAGGATCATAGTGGTCGGAAAGGCGGCCGTTTACCTGCTCCACCCGAACATCATAAATAGCGGCGCCCCGCAAAATCATTTCGACTATTGCCGCTCCTGTTATCCCCTTGCCGTTGGAGATCTTGGAATACTTGGAATAGGCAGAATTCAACCGAAATTGAACGATCGTGGCGAGGATAATAACCGGAAGCATGGCAAATATACCATAATCATAACCGTAGAACATAAAAACACGGGCTCCTTATCTAAGTTCTTCCCCCACGACAAGTTTTGCGCCGCAGGCATAGGAATATGCATCGGTCCTATTTTTTCCTTGTTTGTGAACCGTTTTCAGACGCAGGGAATTTCCATCTCCACAGGCTACATCAATGCCGTCTTTAGAGACTCTGCAAACAGTTCCGGGCCGATTGTTGCAACGATCGGAAACACTTGCCTCATGAATCTTGAGGCGATAATCGCCAAAATCAATAAACGCGCCGGGCGAAGGGTTCATGCCCATAACCAAATGAAATAAATCCGATGCAGGACGATTAAAATCGATCGCTCCTTCCGCTTTCTCGATCATGGGTGCATAAGTGGCCATTTCATCATTTTGCGGAATATATACCGCTGTACCATTAGTAATCTGATCGATTGCTTCAAGCAAAGCTTCTGCGCCCAAAACAGCCAATCGATCAAAAAGAGTACCCGCCGTATCCGTTTCGTTGATAGGAGTCGACACCTTCAGGATCATATCGCCTGTATCCATCCCCTTGGCCATCTTCATGATGGTAACGCCCGTCTCTTTTTCTCCGTCGATAATCGCACGTTGAATGGGCGCGGCACCGCGGTATTTAGGGAGTAAAGAACCGTGAACATTGATGCAACCGTATTTTGGATAATTCAGAATATACTCCGGCAAGATGCGCCCATAGGCGGCCACAACGATCAGATCCGGCTTGGTTTCATCCAAAACCGCTTGGAAGGAACCGTCTTTAAGAATCGTCGGCTGCCAGCAAGGCAGACCATGGGCAAGCGCAAATTCTTTGACAGGCGGTGCAGAAAGTTTTCCGCCTCTACCCTTGGGCCGATCAGGTTGGGTAACAACACCCACCAAATCAAATCGTTGATATAACGCCTCGCAAGAAGGTAATGCAAAATCGGGCGTGCCCATAAATAAAACACGCAGTTTATTCATTTTCAAAAACCTCTTCCCCGATCATGGGAATGGTAATTCCCTCCAAATGATCAAATTCATGCTGCAAACATCTTGCAACAAAATCTTCGGCTTTAAAGTCAAAGAAATTACCATTCACATCCTGGGCACGCATCTTTACCTTATGCGCACGGGTGATACGGAAACTTCTGCCCGGATAGGAAAGGCATCCTTCCAGATAGCGATCGTTTTTGCCGGTAGCAGAAATAATTTCGGGATTAATGAATTCCTTATACTCACTTCCGTCCCCATGAATATCCGCAATAAAAATTCTGCGCAAAATGCCAACCTGGGGAGCGGCAAGTCCTGCTCCGACTTCTTTACGCAAAGTCTCTTTCATGTCTTCCACCAATGTGGAAAGCTTATCATCAAAGACCGTTACCGGGCGGGATTTTTTCCCCAGAAATTCATTATCGTTCTTAACAAGGTTTCTTAAAGCCATAGTTCACCTCAAAAATATTGAATGGGATTCATGTTGAATGTAACCGAAAGATTTCCGGGTAATTCCAGCTCTTTGCACGCTCGAATCAAGCGGCGCAGCGTAGGCGAATTTTTACATTTCACTAACATCTGCATACGGTGCTTTCCGCGGATCATGCCGATTTTCGGCACGACCGGCGATAGCAAGCGCAAAGGAATGTTATTATATTCACCAACACTTGCCTGCTGAAGATACTTATAAATCGATCCCATTCCCTTTGAAACGGAATCTTGGGAAAATCCTTCGACCATAATCAGCAGAATATCGCAATAGGGCGGATAATTCGCCAATTTTCGAAAAGCAAGTTCCTGCTGATAAAAGTCCAGGTAATTTTGCTCTTTGGAAAGAGCAATCACGCGATGGTCCGGGCAATAGGTCTGAATGATTGCCCGACCGGGTTTATCGCTTCGGCCCGAACGACCGCAGACCTGCGTGAGAAGATCAAAGGTGCGCTCATTAGCGCGAAAATCGTCGTT
>JAFSBD010000096.1 GCA_017442025.1 Clostridia bacterium | reverse complement strand
GCGGGAGATAATATCTAAATGCCCTAAGGTTACCGGATCAAACGATCCGGGGCAGATGGCAATTTTCATTCTTCATTCCTCCTCTTTTCCAAGAGCGTGATCTTCACCGATCCCTGGCGGTATTCCTTGCGCAGATCCAATCCCGCAAGGGGGAAGGTCTCATCGCTTGCGGTTTCCACCGCCACCAGCGCACCCTCCGGCAGGATCGGCGCCAAAAGCGCCAGCGCATCCTCCGCCATTCCCTTATGATAAGGCGGGTCTAAAAAGACCAGATCGGGCTTGCGCGGATCCTTTTCTATCATTTTAACACACATGGTATAGTCGATGCAAGTTTCTTTTGCATCATTTTCAAATCCGCAGTCGCGGATATTGCGGCGGATGATGTTCATGGCCGCAGGGCTGCCGTCGTTGAAATGGCAAAAGGCCGCCCCGCGGGAGAGGGCTTCCAGTCCCAACTGGCCGCTCCCCGCAAAAAGATCCAAAACAATGCGGTCGGCCAATTCAAATTGGATGGCGGAAAAAAGTGCCTGCTTCAACCGCTCCAAGGTGGGGCGGGTATCCTCCCCTTCCAGGGTGGAAAGCTTTTTGCCGCGGCGTGTGCCGGCTATTATTCGCATCATTTTTCCTCGCCTCCGTAATAGTGATAAATCTCTTCAGCCAAAGAATGGGGGATCCCTGCTTTTTTAGCAATTTCTTCGGGAGACTCCTCCCCGATCCCCTTGGGATAGGCTTTTTTGAATTTTTTAAGGCGCGCCTCCCCCATCCCCGGCAGATCCAGGAGAGGGGAGCGTACCATCTTCTTGGTATGCTTTTTCTTCATATAAGTGATGGCATAGCGATGGACCTCCTCCTGCAGGGAGGCAAAAAAGGCATAGAGGGTGGGATCGCTCCGCAGATCCAGCTCCCCTTCAAAGGAGACCAACCCGCGGGTGCGGTGGCGGCGATCCTTCACCAGCCCAAAGAGGGGGATCTCCCCGCAAAGGTCCTGCACCGCGTTAATATGCTGCAGGCCGCCGTCCATCAGGATCAGATCGGGCTTGCCTCCAAACGCCTCATCCTCTAAATGGGATAAACGGCGCTCCAGCATCTGGCGGGTGGCGGCATAATCATCCTGCAAGAGCTGATCGCGGATCTCAAAGCGGCGATAAGCGCTCCGCTTGAACCGCCCATCCTCCCAAACGATCATCCCTCCCACCATCGACTCGCTGCCGAAGTTGGAGATATCATACATTTCGATCCGCTTGGGCGGATTTTCCAGCCCCAAGGTCTGAGCGATCAGAATGGCGATCCGCCGGGTGCGGTCGCCCTCCGCCTGCCGCTCCGCCAGTTTCTCGGCGGCATTCTTGCGGCAAAGGGCCAGCAGTTCGGTGCCCTTGCCCCGCTTGGGGCAACGCAACTGCACCGCGCTCCCCTTCAAATCGGATAAATATTGCGCCATCAGCCCATCATCCTCCGGCAGAGAGGGCAATAAGATCTCCTTGGGCAGCTGCTCCGCTTTTTGATAATATCCCTGCAAAAAGGGCCCGACCCAATCGTCTTCCATCCCTGCCTGCAAAATCTTTGTATCCTGCATCAGCAGGCGGCCGTTGCGGATCACCAAAACGCCCACCGCCAGCAGGTCGCCCATCCGCACCGCGTCCAAAACGTCCCGATCCAGCTTCTCCCGATCGGTAACGATCTGGCTTTGGCCCAGCTTTTCCAGCTTACGGATACGATCCCGCAGAGCTGCCGCCTTTTCAAATTGCAGTTGCTCCGCCGCCTGCTCCATCTTTTTTTGGAGCTGGGCGGTGAGGGCGCGGTAATCGCCCTTCAAAAAGTCCATAACCTCTTCCAGCCGCTCCTGATATTGGGCCTGGCTGACCTTCCCGGTGCAGACCCCCATGCAGCAGCCGATATGGTGCCGCAGGCAGGGGCGCCCTGTGCGGAAATCCCGCGGAAATTGCCGATTGCAGGTGGCCAGCCCGAAAAGATCGTTGGCGGTGCGAACGATCTCTGCCGCCGCGCCCATCTGGGGATAAGGCCCGAAAAGACGCATTCCCTCGCGGCTTTCCTGGCGGATCACCTTCAGGCGGGGATAGGGCTCTTTGAGATCCAGGGCAACATAAGGGTAGGTTTTATCGTCTTTTAAAAGAATGTTATATTTAGGGCTATGCTCCTTGATCAAAACATTTTCAAGGATCAACGCCTCCATCTCAGAATTGACGCAGATATAATCGAAATCCGCCACCTTTTCCACCATCGCCATCACCTTAGCGGTATGGCTTTTCACCCCGGTGAAATAGGAGGTTACGCGGTTTTTCAGATTCTTTGCTTTGCCGACATAGATGATGTTGCCATCCCGATCCTTCATCAGGTAGACCCCGGGGCGGGCGGTCAGCACCTTGAGCTTATCGGTTACCTTTTGGGGGAATTGCATCGCATAGCCTCCTTTCAACAATTTAATTCAGTATAACATATATTTTGCTTGAATGCTACCATTTAATATGATAGAATAATTAAAAATTCAAAAAGGACGGATAAATATGATCAAACTGATCGCCTTTGATATGGACGGAACCCTCACCGATTCCGGTAACCTCATCACCACCTATGCCAACCGCACCCTTGCCCATTACGGTAAGGGCCCGCTCCCGCCCGAGAAGATCCATTGCTATGTGGGCGCGGGGGCGAAATATCTCCTGCAGGGCATTATGAGCGAGGTGGGCCTGGATCTGGATGTGGAGGAGGTCTATCCCTATTATGATGCCCTTTATATGGGCGACCCTTCGGGGCTGGTTACCGCCTATGAGGGGGTAAAGGAAATGCTGGATGCGCTGGGCAAGCAGGGCGTTCGGCGGGTGGTGCTCTCCAACCGCCCCCATAACCAGACCCTGCGGATCTGCGAAACGGTGCTGGATGGATATCTCGATGAAGTCTACGGCCAGCGGGAGGGCATCCCCATGAAGCCCGACCCCACCGCGCTCCATGCCATTTTGAAAGAAAACGGCGTTTCCCTGGAGGAATGCCTCTATGTCGGAGATATGCACTATGATATGGATGTTGCCATCAACGCAGGCGTCAAATCCGTCGGCTGCGTTTGGGGGCTTGGCGGCTATGAGCAGGTGAAAAATGCCGATTATGTCCTGCAAAAACCTTTGGAGATTTTGGAGATTATTAAATAAAATGCGTAAGAATTGGAATTGGACCCTTTTCGCCTGCTTCACCTCAGCGGTTACCCAGGCGATCATTTGTAATTTTGCGCCGTTGCTCTTTCTGACCTTTCAGCGGTCCTTCGGCATCTCTTTGGCCCAGCTTTCTCTGCTGGTAATACTGAATTTTTCCACCCAGTTGGTTACCGACCTTTTGGCCACGTTTTTTGTCGATAAGCTCGGCTACCGCCCCTGCATTACCGCCGCCCATTTTCTTTCCACCTTGGGGCTTTTGGGGCTGGCCTTTTTGCCTGCTCTGATGGGTGCCCCCTTTTGGGGCTTGCTGATCCCCACCATCCTCTATGCCATCGGTGGCGGGCTGATCGAAGTGCTGGCCTCCCCCATTGTTGAAAGCTGCCCCACGGAAAATAAGGCGGGCGTCATGAGCCTGCTCCATTCCTTTTATTGCTGGGGGCATATGGGCGTTGTTCTCCTATCGGCGCTCTTCTTTTTGACCTGCGGGATCGAAAATTGGCGGATTTTGGCCGTTCTTTGGGCAATCATTCCCTTGGCCAACGGCTTTTTGTTCTTAAATGTTCCCATCGCCGACCAACCCCCTGCCGAAAAGAGCGGCGGGATCGCCGCCCTTTTGCGCAAGCCGCTCTTTTGGAGCTTTTTGCTTTTGATGTTTGCAGGCGGTGCCACCGAGCAAGCCATCTCCCAATGGGTTTCGGCCTTTGCCGAAAGCGGTCTTCATATGAGCAAGGCGATAGGGGATCTTTTGGGTCCCTGCCTCTTTGCAGGATGCATGGGGCTGGCCCGCCTCCTCTTTGCCGGCGGGCAGGAAAAACTGTTGCGTAAGCGCTTGGCGGGCGGAGCGGTGCTTTGCCTTATCACCTATATTGTGGCGGCCTTTTCGCCCATCCCCCTGCTTTCCCTGGTCGCCTGCGCCCTTACCGGCTTCGGCGTTGGGCTCTTTTGGCCCGGCACCTGCACCCTCGCGGCCCATGCCCTGCCGGGCAGTACCGCCCTTTTCGCCCTTTTGGCGCTGGCAGGAGATATCGGCTGCACCAGCGGCCCTGCCCTATTAGGGTTTGTTGCCGATGCCAACGGCGGCGATCTGCGGGCGGGAATCGCAGTGGGGATCCTCTTCCCCATCTGCCTGATCGTTGGGCTGATATTAACCAAAAAATTGAAGAAAAAACTTGCATAATATTGCCGAATTTGGTATGATGAGTTCATGTTTTAAATGGAGGTTTCAAAATGAACATTGTTTGTTTGGATATGGAAGGGGTTTTAGTACCCGAGATCTGGATCGCCTTTGCAGAGGCCAGCGGCATTCCCGCCCTCAAGCGCACCACGCGGGACGAGCCGGATTACGATAAATTAATGAAATACCGCCTGGATATTTTGAAAGAGCATGGGCTGGGGCTGAAGGAGATCCAGGAGACCATCGCTAAGATCGATCCCCTGCCCGGCGCCAAAGCATTTTTGGATGAGCTGCGCCGCACCACCCAGACCATCATCCTGAGCGACACTTTCGAGCAGTTTGCCGCGCCCCTGATGGAAAAATTGGGAATGCCCACCATCTTCTGCAACACTTTAGAGGTGGCGGAGGACGGTTCCATCACCGGCTATAAAATGCGGGTGGAAAAGTCCAAGCTCTCTACCGTAAAGGCGTTGCAATCCATCGGATTTGATACCATCGCCGCCGGCGATAGCTTCAACGATCTGGGCATGATCCAGGCCAGCAAGGCAGGCTTCCTTTTCAAGTCCACCGAGGCCATCAAAAAGGATCATCCTGAACTGCAAGCGTTTGAAGAATTCGACGATCTTTTGGCCGCCATCAAAGCCGCTTGATAATAAACCGCCGAAAAAGGCACATCTTCCGTCGATCCCGCCACTCGGAGTATCGACATACGCCTTCGGGCGTGCTCAACGAAAACTGCACTCTTTTTGGGCGGTTTTCATTCTTGAACAGCAACACCGCGCGGGGGAACGCATCCCCGCGCGGTGTAAAAATATACTGCCACCGGGTAGCATTCGTTTACGCATCGTTAGGTCTTTGAAGATGCGCAAAAACGAATGCTTATTTTTTAAAGAATTTAAGAAGGAGATGTTCATGGGAAGCTTTAAAGATCTATCGAAATTTGAATGGGCGCTTTGGCTCACCTCCCTTTGCGTAGTGGGCGGCTCCTACGCCCTTTCAGGGGGCGGGGATATCCTCGCCATGATCGCCTCGCTGATCGGGGTGACGGCGCTGATCTTTGTGGCCAAAGGGTATGTTTTGGGGCAGATCCTGACCATCGCCTTTTCGGTCTTCTATGGGATCATCTCGGTTTATTTTCGCTATTATGGGGAGATGATCACCTATCTGTTTATGACCACCCCCATGGCGGTCTGCGCCCTCATCTCTTGGATCCGCCACCCCCACCAAGGAAGCAAGGAGGTGGAGGTATACCGCCTATCCAAAGGCCAATGGATCGGGCTGAGCCTTTCCGCCATCGCGGTAACGGTCGCCTTTTATTTCATCCTCAAAGCAATCGGCAACGCCAATCTCTTTTTCAGCACCCTCTCCATCACCACCAGCTTTTTTGCTTCCATGCTCACCTTCTTCCGCAGTCCCTATTATGCCCTCGCCTATGCCGCCAACGATCTTGTTCTGATCGTTTTATGGGTGCTGGCAACCATCGCGCAAATCTCTTATCTGCCGATGGTGGCTTGCTTTATCATGTTCTTTGCCAACGATCTCTATGGCTTTATCAATTGGAAACGTATGCAAAAACGCCAGGCCGAAGAATAACCGCTCCTTTTGAGGCATAAACTGCTGTTGAAACCATTTCAGGGAGGATCTGCATGAAAAGATCATCGGGTTTTTGGCAGTTTATCGGCTTTATCTT
>JAFSBD010000095.1 GCA_017442025.1 Clostridia bacterium | reverse complement strand
GGGGGAAGGGGTTTATTCTCCAGATCGTCGCGAAAGAAGGTGATGTCCACCGTTCCGCGGGTAACTTTAATATCGGAAAATTGCTCAATGTTATCGGCGATCCGCTCCGCCAAGGGTGCGCCCCGGCGCTCTACGCCCAGAACCGTCAGTTCTGTTGCGCTCCCGTTGCGCTCGATGATCTCATGGGCGATCCGCGCCAAGGCGCGCCGCACATCCGCTTCTTCCATAATGCGGGAACGAAATGTTTCGGCCATGAAATCCTCTCCTTTCGGGCATAAAAAAAGATCTTGCTCTTAAGCAAGACCGAATGTTTAGTATCTGCTTTGGCGGTTCTTGCCGACGTCTCGCGCCGAATTAAAGAGCCCATAATATCCTTTAAAAGTATACTCTTATTTCATCGATTTGTAAACCCCCTTTTTCGACATTTCGCGATTATTTTTTTCCCCTTGACAAAGATACCCCGCGGTGATACGATTAAATCAAATAAATATAAGAAAAGAAGGTATAGTAGCATGGCAAATGTTATCGTCTTCGATCATCCCCTGATCCAGCATAAGATCTCTATTTTGCGTGATGTCAGCACCAGCAGTAACCAATTTCGGGCGTTGGTGGAGGAGATCACCATGCTGATGTGTTATGAATCTATGCGGGATCTCCCGCTGGAGGAGGTGGAGATCACCACCCCCATGGCTAAAACCAAAACCAATGTGATCGCCGGGGTCAAGCTGGCGGTCATCCCCATTCTGCGCGCAGGCCTTGGCATGGTCAACGGTGTTTTGAACCTGGTGCCTTCTGCTCGGGTGGGCCATATCGGTATGTACCGCGATGAGGAGACCCTTGAGCCTCATCCTTATTATTGCAAGCTGCCCGCCAATATCGGCAAGCGGTTGGCGATCGTTGTCGATCCCATGCTGGCCACCGGCGGTTCTGCCATCGATGCCATCAATCAGATCAAGCAGCTCGGCGGAAAAAAAATCAAATTTATGTGTCTGATCGCGGCTCCCGAAGGGATCGAAGCCCTCACCGAAGCCCATCCGGATGTGGATATCTATTGCGCCCATGTGGATGAACGGCTCAATGAGAACGGCTATATCATCCCCGGCCTGGGCGATGCCGGCGACCGTATTTTTGGAACCAAATAAAAAGGAAGGGCGCAGAATGTTTATTCTGCGCCCTTATGCTTTAATAAAGGAGGTATCTTTATGAAACGCATGATCTGCATGATTGCCGCTTTGATGATTCTTTTTTCGGCGGTGCCTGTTGCCTTTGCGGAGCAATTGCCCCAGGGCGCGGATCCGGTTGCCTATTTCTATGAGCAAGTGGCGGCGAAAAACGAGGGATTTGAGGTTTCATTTGATGCCTCCACCGGCACCCTGACGGTGAACGGAAAGGGGACCTTGCGGGATTATTTTTCGGTGCAATGGTTTGAATCGGGCTATGATTATCAATTGAACGATCGGGGAATGTGGAGCCGATGGGTCAAAAAGCTGGTTATTGGCGAGGGGATCACCACCCTTGATAATTGCTTTAGCAATCTCTATGATCTTAGTGAGGTGGTTTTTCCCCAAAGCCTTAAAACCATCCGACGTTCATTTCAGGATTGCGGCGCGCTTTTTCGCCTGGACTTTCCGGATGGATTCGAGCGCATCGACTTCAATAGCTTTTACAACGAAAGTACGATCTACCTGAAAAAGGTATATTGGAAGGGGGTTGCCCATAAGCCCCGCTGGATGTATTATCAATTCGCCGATTTTGGCGAGGGGATTACAGCCGCATTCGATGAAAAAAGCGGCACCCTAACGGTGCGTGGAAGGGGAGAGATTCGCGATTTCCGAATGGCAGAGGTGCCGCAAGAATATCTTTTAAGGCTAAATTATACCCAAGATAGACTGCTTAAAAAGTTGGTGATCCAAGATGGGATCATTGGCATCTATAATTCCTTTAATCATCTGCCGTTGCTGGAGGCGGTCCAATTGCCCAAAGGGTTGGAGCGGATCGAAGGTTCTTTTTCCGATGCGCCAAAATTGAAGGCGGCGGAATTTCCTGCTTCTCTTCGGGTGCTTGGGAAACGTTCTTTTAATGAATGCTACGACCTTTGCAAGGTTGATTTTGCGGGGCCGTTGACCTTGGGGCTGATGGAAGAAGATGAGAACTTCACGGCAAGCGATATAGAATCAGTGGTGATTCCCGATGGTTCGGTGTTGCAGGGGAAGGTTTTTTGTAGTGTTGCAACGGCCGCCATTTTGCTGGGCGGTCCTTCTGTGCGCATCGAAGCGGGTTTTGAAAACAAGGATGGAACGGTGGTCTTTTGCTATGCGGATCAGCAGGCTGTTTTAGGGGAGCGAAACACCTATTTATTGAAAAAGGGCGAGGTGGCAACCCAAGAGAATTACCGCGATTTTCCGGTTCCCGAGGAAAAATGGTTCGGGGGAGAAATACGGGAAAGAATCGAATCCCTGCAGGAGCAGCAAAGCGGAGCTTTGCAGTTTGATGAAAAGAGCGGAACGCTGACCGTATCCGAAACGAAAATTAAAAATCATTATCCGCGCGTCTGGATCTATGAGGATTTTTATGATAATGTGATCAAAATCAAAACCGATAAGAAGATCCGTCGGTTGGTGGTGGAGGAGGGGGTAACCCAAATTGATAATTGCTTCAATGATCTGGAAGCATTGGAAGAGGTGAAATTACCCTCCACCCTGCGCAAAATCAATGAAAGTTTTAATCATTGCCCCAAATTGAAGAAGGTGAAACTGCCTGATTCGGTAAAGGAACTTTATCAATCCTTTTCCGACTGTTCCGCCTTGAAAAAGGTGGATCTGGGGGATGGGGCAAATGTTTTGCAAGGGTGCTTCAATGGTGCCGATCAATTGAAAACGCTCTATATCCCCAATCGATCTTCCGTCAGCGCATCGTCCTTTTGTTGCGATAATCTGGCAAGGGTGATCATCGGCGGAAAAAAGGTTGATTTCCCCGGCGCGCAGGAATTTTCCGAGGTCGCAGGGTATGATCCTCGCCCCTTTAAAACCGACCGCCACACGCTGGTTTATTGCTATGTGGATCAAGGAAAGGCGTTTTTTGATGAATACGGAGAACAAAAAGACTATATCCTGATCATGATTCCGCCTTTTGTGGTTCTAACACCGCATATAATACTTTTTCTGAAGCTTTTGGCGGGGGTAGGCTTATTTTTCTGGATCAAAGCGTTGATCCGCCGTTTGCGTAAAAAGAAAGAATAGAAAAATCTTGCGGCGTTTGCCAAGTGTCCTTAAGGGTACTTGGCAAACGCTGCGTTTTTTGAATAGAACCCCCCTCCCTGTGTCGAGAATGAAGGCACGGAGGTATTTTTTTATGAAACAAAAATTATTTTACATTCTGGTTCCTGCGGCGGTGCTGTTGGGTGCGTTTGTTTATCTTTGGATCAGCGGGGCGCAGGATGCGGCGCAGGTGGAGCAAAAGGTGGTGCGGTTTCATGTTGTCGGAGCGTCCGATGATGCATCGGATCAGGCGTTGAAATTGAAGGTGCGGGACGGGCTTTTTGAGCAGATCCGCCTGCTTTTCACCCCCTGCACCGACCCTGCCGATGCCTTGGAGACCGCGCGGGAAAGTGCCCCTCTGCTGAAAGAGCAAGCCGAGCAGATCCTGCGGCGGGAAGGGTGCGAGGAATCGGTAACGGTGGAGGTGGGGGAGCGGTTTTTCCCCACCAAAGTCTATGGAAATCTCTCCTTTCCCGCGGGCAACTATCAAGCGGTCAGCATCCGGATCGGCGCGGCCAAGGGGGAGAACTTCTGGTGTGTCCTTTATCCGGCTCTTTGCCTGTCGCCCGCCGTTGCCGCCGAAGGTGCGGAGCGAGAGATGGCGGCGGTGGTGGGCGAGGAACAGACCGCTTTTCTGGAAAAAAGCGCACCGACCTTGCGTCTCAAGTTCGCTTTGGCGGAATGGTGGGGCTATTTTGTGAATTTTTTAAAGAAATTATAAATAATTTTAAAAAACCCCTTTATTTTAATTCGCCTTTATGTTATTATTTATAGTAAAGTAAAGGCGGAGGTTCTTTTAGAATGAAAAAAGCAACAAAACTGATTTGTTTATTTTTGGCATTGATCCTTTCTTTGTCGCTCTTCACCGGCTGCTCCGGCTTCGGTGAGACGGAAGAGGATCAGGTTCTGGAGATGAAGATCGGCATCCCTGTCAGCACCAAGGACGAAGCGTTCGTTACCGACTGGGTTCCTGTTCTCAAGGTTTGGACAGAGGATTTTGCAGATTTCAACAACATTAAGCTTTCCTTCGAAACCGTTCCTTCCGATGAGAAGGGGCTGGCTAAATTCATGAAGAAGGTCAAGAGCGGTAAGGTTGCGCTCTTCTTCTCCGATCATAATCAGGCGGTTACCGATGCGATCGCCAACGATGCCGTTGTTGATTATGATGATATTAAGGTAAAGTACGCCAACTATTTTGATGAGATGAATCCTGCGGTTAAGGTGCTGGCGGTGGAAGAAGATCTTTCCAGCTACATGCATCCTACCTTCGGTACTTATCAGGGTCTGTTCTTCAATAGCGCCATCTTCGAGGCCAATCAGATCGCAGAGCCCACTTCCTGGGCCACCCTTCTGGATGCGGTTGCTAAGCTGAAGGCGAAGGGAATTACCCCCATCGCCGCCGGTTTTGCCGATAAGGGCCTGGAATATATGGTCGACGAAATGATCCTTTCTGAGGGCGGTACTGCCGAGCATAGCTATCAGCCCACCTTCGGCCTGATGTCCAGCTGGGAGCGCGCCGCAAAGGATATCAAAGAATTGGAGAAGGCCGGTGCCTTCACCCCCGATTGCTATAACGTTTCCTTTGAGGATGCCAAGGATTCCTTCATCAGCGGCGATGCGGCCATGATCGTGGCTCCCGCTTCTGAGATGGTAGAAGATATCGATATGGAAGAAACCAAGATCATTGCCTTCCCCGCAACTCCTACCGGTAAGCGTGAGTCCGGTGCATTTGTTGGCGATATCAGCCACGGGGTCTATGTTTCCAAGGCCTGCTTTAATCATACCAACAGCCGCTATGCCGAAGCGATCATCGAATTGCTGGGCGAAGATTATATGGCTTCTGCCGATTTCACCGACCTGGTCATGGGTGATGCGGCCTATACCTGCAACGCTGCCTATTATGACGAGATCGCCTATTCCACCTTCGAGACTTCTCTCAACGAGATGATCGGCAATGCTACCGCCGCAGATTTCCCCATGCGTACATATGCCGCTTCGATGGATACCACCGTTGAAGGCTTCCGCAAGGCTCTGACCGGCAAGGATATGACTGCTGCACTGCAGGAGGCAACCAAGGCCGAGATCGACGCGAAGGCTGCAAAGGAATGATCGACCGATGAAGGTATTTGCTGATATCCTTCGGTGGATCGCCAAGCATTGGGCCATCTCCACCGCAATTCTGCTGGTGATCGCTGTCGGGGTAACCACCCTTATTTGCTGGAATACTTTTGGGAAGGAAAAACCGGACTATGTCCCCGTTTATGTTACCGTTACCGGCCTGGGCGAAGGGCGGGATATGGAAAAGCGGGAATTGATCGTGGATAGCGAGGCTTCGGTAGCCGAGATCTTTTCGCTGGATTATCCCGAGATCTATGAGGATTTTCGCCAGCCGCTGGTGGCGAACAACACTTTCCGCTCCTTCATGGGCGTGATGGCCAATTCTTCCAAGCAATTTTATGTGAAGATCGACGGGATGCATGAGAATGCCCTATCCCAAGCCTATGTCAATGAAGGTTGTATTATCGAAATTGATTACAGATAATAAAAAGCTCTGAACCGAATGGTTCAGAGTTTTTTTGCGTTTTCTAAAGAATTTTCAGGCCGTCCCAGGCGATCTCCACCGGAAAAGGGAAGGAGAGCTTTTCCGCCGCTGCCACCATTTCGGGATGGGAGGTGCGGTGGCTGATATGGCTGATCCAAACATGGCTTTTGGCGGTCAGCGTTCCTTGATCGGCCAGTTGCTTCAGCAGGGTCTCCACCTCGGGAAAACTCAGATGCCCCGGGTTTTTGGCATCGCTCAGCCCCAGGGAGCATTCGCTGATGAAAAGGTCGATCTGATGGGCTTTTAAGGCCTCTAAGGTTTGGGGCAGGTAGGGGCCGCTATCCAGGCCATAGAAAAGCTTGCGCCCGTCGGGCAGGTCGATGAGGTAGAGGGCGGAATTTTCGCCAACATTGCCTTTATGGTTGCCCTCCAAGGGAGTGATGCCGCATCCATCGATCTCGATGCGCTCGCCAAAGGAAAGTTTATGAAAAACAACAAGCCCCTCTTTTTCCAGCTTGGGCAGGATGCCTTTCACGATCCATGGAGTTTTGCGCCAATGCTCCACCATTTTGAATGCATCTTCGGTGAGATAAAAATGGGTGGGCTTTTTGGGAGTGTAAGCCCTGCCCCAAACCAATTCCATAAACATATGGGGGTTGAGGTGATCTTCATGGGTATGGGTGATGAGGATGTGCTCCACATCCGCCAGATCGCCGAATTTCGCCGATTGGGTAACTGCATCCGCGCCCAGATCGAGCATGATCTTATCGCTCAGCCGAAAGCAGGAGCGGGTGCGCAGGCTTTTTCCGCCGTTTTTGCGGGCTTCTTCGCAACCCGGGCAGCGGCAGAAAGGCGCGGGAATGCCTTCGGCGGCAGAGGTGCCCCAAAACTGACCGATCAACATCATACCCCACCTTTCAACGAATTTTTCTTTATTTTACTATGGATCACCACTCCATGGCGTTACAAAATGATAACAAAAGAGGCCGGCAGTCCCTGTTGCGAACCGCCGGTCTCCCCGATTTAAATTTCAAATCCTTCTGTACCGGCGCGGAAACTGCGGCTGTAGTAGGC